>NZ_JBXASG010000001.1:716851-816478 GCF_058809075.1 Acidovorax sp. GW821-FHT11A03 | reverse complement strand
GGGTTCGGTGAGTCGCCTTGCGGGTTCGGCTCATCGATGGGATGAACTGTACGTGGATGGGACGCGAAGAAAAACCATCGGGTCGCAAACTAACTGTTCCGGTATTGGAAACAATGAGGGTGTGGGCAGGCAGGGTTTACCCACATTTTTGTGGCAGCAATGGGGTTTTGGCGCCTCGAATCCTGGCGAGTAGGGCGTTTTTCAGGAACGATGGGAAACTGGGGCAATGCCCATGCCAAGGACGGCTGGCGCGAGTTCCGCCCACGTCGCGCCCCCAGGATTGCGCCCGGCATCCGCGTACTGCCGCCAGGCGCTTGATTTGCATCAAGGTACCGCATGCCCAAGGCGGCCGGGGCGATACACAGGGAGGGAACGTCATATAGTCCAAGGTAACCCTTTGTGTTCTTGCATGACAGACTCTCTTGTACCTGCGGGCATCGACACCGCGGACAGCCCCCACTACCTGCGCGCGTTGACCGACATGGCCGATCGGCGCATGGTGGTCGCTGACGCCGCCATCTACACCGACAACGGCATCAAGCTGGTCGAGAAGGGGGCCCGCATCGATGGCCGCCTGTACGACCGCCTGGTGCAGCACAAGCTGCGCGAGCCGATTGACCGGCACCTGTCCATCGACAATCCCGTGGATGTGCCTGCCTTGCTGGCTGCGGGGCAGGCCTTGGTGGAGCGGGAGGTGCTGCCCCGGCTGCTGGCCGAAACGCTGGGTTCGGCTGCCCGGCTGCTGGCGCCGCTGCGCTCGCTGCCCTTGCCTCCCTCCATGGCCTGCAAACTCACCGTGATGCGCGAGCAGCGGCCTGAACTTTTCCAGCACAGCCTGCAGATGATGACCGTGGCCGTGTTTCTGGCCATCAAGAGCGAGCTGGGCGAGCGCGACTGCGCCAACCTCGCCGCCGCAGCCTTGCTGCACGACCTGGGCGTGCTGCACATGGACCCGGCCTGGAGCGATCCCGACCACAAGGTCGTTGGCGTGCAGCGCAAGCACCTGGTGGCGCACCCCATCACCGCCATGCTCATGATCCGCGACACCCAGGCCTACCCCCGGCCGGTGGAGGTGGCGGTGCTGGAACACCACGAGCGCATGGACGGCAGCGGCTATCCGCGCGGGCTGGCGGGGGCGGATATCTCGGTGCTGGGCCGCATCCTGCTGCTGGCCGAAGTGGTGGCTGCGTTCTACGAGAAATACGACGACATGCCCGCGCAGCGCCTGTCACTGGTGCTGCGGCTGAACCATCGCAAGTTCCCATCGGCGCTGGTGGCGCATCTCCTGCCCCTGCTGCAGGAGGAGGTCGCCCGCGACTCCGCGCTCATGCCCCTGGGCAACGATGCCCCGCGCCAGATGGACCTTCTCGCTGAGGCCTTTGCCTGCTGGGACCAGCTCAAGGCCGCATTGCCCCCCGGAACCAGCGCGAAGACGCTGCCGGGGAGCGCCCTCGCATTTGTCGATGCCCGCCTGCTGGCCCTTCAGAAAGCCCTGACGGAAGCTGGTTCGCACCCCCAGCAGCAGGGCGAGTTCATGGCGCAGCTGCGGGGCGACACCATGGGCATGGCCGAAGTGGCCCTGGTGGGGCGCGAGGCGCTGTGGCAGCTCCAGAGCATCCTGAATGCCAGCCACCGCCGTTGGCCGCAACTGGCGCAGCGCGCCACGCCCGCGGATGGGGCGGTGGCGGATTGGTGTGATTGGGCCCTCCGAAAGCTCTGAGAACCTGCTCAGGATCTTTTCGGGGGCGCGCAAGCGCCTTGCCGGGGCCCGTGAGTCAACGTGTTTTCAGGCCGCCTTGTTGCGGCGCCGCGGGAGGCGATGGCGCATCGCCCATCCCGCCATGAGGGCCGAGAGGATCGCCAGGCCCCATTCGGACAGCGTTGGAATGGAGGCCGGGGCGGCGGGTGGCGCGATGCCCACGTGGACCGTGAACGAATCGGCGGTGGGGCCCGCGCCCCAGGTCCAGGTGTAGGAGCCTGGCGTGAGCCCCAGGCTGGCCAGCGAGGTCCCCGTCCACGTGGCCGAGGAAGCGAGCGCCGATCCGGAGACGTAGCCCAGGGGGGCGAAGACAAACCCCGGTGCCATCATGCCGTCCAGTCCCACCATGTCGCCCGACGATGTATCGGCGAGGACAGGGCCTCCCGCCCCCAGCATGGGAGGCCCGGAGACGCCCATGTAGGCCTCCACCGTCCCGGCCGTGCCGGTGAAAATCAGCGCAGCCGAGGGGATGACCACGGAGAAAAGAGGCCCGTTGCCGGCCGGGGTGAGGGCTGCCATGTTCATGCGGCCGCTGCCGCTGGCGACCACATTGCCGCTACTTTCGAAAACGTAGACCGCATAGGCGGCGAACGTGTTGCCCGACAGGAGAAGCAGCAGGGCGACTGCTGCCGACTGGATTGCCTTCATTGAACGACTCCCTCTGTTTCCTTTTGCGGTCCATTGTAGGGAGCGCGGCGTGTGCCGCACAGCTCTGAATGGCAGGGCCTTCCCGGGCCTTTCCGAGGTTTTCATGCTGTTGGCAAAATACTGGTTATATTTACAGTATTCGTGTTTTCGGACCCTCTCTTCCCACCATGCCTGCGCAACGCCACTCCCTGCGGGTTGTCGCCTCCGATCTGCCATTTGCCGTGCCTGGCGTCTGGCACGCGGACGGGCTGGTGGGCACGGGCCAGCACCAGGCGCAACCCACGGGGTATGCGCTGCTGGATGCGCAGCTACCGGGTGGAGGGTGGCCTGTCGGGGCGCTGAGCGAGGTGTTGCAGCCTTTGGCGGGCCTGCATGAATGGCAGCTGGTGCTGCCCGCCCTGGCCCAGGCCACGGCCGCGCGGCATGGGGCCGTGGTCGTGGTGGCGCCCCCGTGCGAGCCTTTTGGCCCGGCGCTCCAGGCCCAGGGGCTGCCCCCCGGGCGGCTGGGCCTGGTGCGGGCGGATACGGCCATGTCGGCGCTGTGGGCCGCCGAGCAGGCGCTGCGGTGCCGGGATGTGCTGGCCGTCATGGCCTGGCTGCCGCAGGCACAGCCGGCGGCCTTGCGCCGGCTGCAGCTGGCCGCGGCCCAGCAACAGCAGCTGCTGTGGGTGTTTCGGCCCGTCAGCGCGGCCCCCCAGGCGTCGCCAGCCTTGCTGCGGCTGCAAGTCCAGGGCATGCCCATGCCCGCGGGCACGCCCGTGTTCCCCGGGATGCAGGTGCACATTCTCAAGCGCCGGGGGCCGCCCCTGGCGCAGGGGCTGCCATTGCCCGGATGCCACCTTCTGCTGGCGCAGGTGCTGGCGGCGCAGGCCGAACGGCGGCGTGCTGCCCAGGCCGCGGCGGTGGGCATGATGGAGGAAGGCCGGGGCGCATTGGCCGTTGCACTCCCCGCCGGGGGCGCCGTGCCGCGTCGGGCGCCCGCGCCCGCATCGCCAGGGGGGAGGGGGCATGCACTGGATCGCGCTGCCATGGCCACGGCCGGATGAGGGGGAGGGCGGTTTCACGGCGCTGGCAGGAGCCGCCGTGGCGATGGAGCCGTCGGCGGGCTGGTGGGCGCTGCGTTTTACACCGCGCGTGGCGCTGGTGGACGATGAGGCCGTGCTGCTGGAAGTGTCCTCCACCGAACGGCTTTGGGGCGGGCGCGATGTCTTGCTGGCGCAGGTGCTGCAGGCCTGGGCCGTGGCGGCTTCCACCTCGGGCGGGCAAGGAGAGCCTGTTTTTTCTGAAGGAAGCAGGCCCTGTGCGCAGCCGCCGTGGGGCTGCGGCCCCACGGCGCTGGTGGCGCACGGCTTTCTGAGGCTGGCCCTGGCGGGCCGGGCGCCGCCTGCGCAGGGGCCGCCAGGGCTGCCCTTGCATACGCTGACCGCCTTGCGCCCGCATGTGGCCAGCCTGGAGCGCATGGGCTGCCGCACCTGGGGGGCGCTGCGTGCGCTGCCGCGCCCGGGGGTCTCGCGGCGTTTTGGCGCGGGGGTGCTGCGGGCCCTGGACCAGGCCTTTGGCGATGCCCCCGAAGCGCATGCGTGGCTGGAACTGCCCGAACAGTTCGCGCTGACCCTGGAGCTGCCCGCGCTGGCGGCGTCGGCCGACGCGCTGCTCTGGAGCGCCCACCGTGGCATCGCGGCCCTCCATGGCTGGCTGCAGGCACGCCAGCAAGGTGTGCTGGGGCTGGAGCTGGCGTGGCGCCACGACCTGCGGCGCATCGACGGCGTGGTGATCGCGCCCGTGCAGGCGCTGCAGGTGCGCACGGCGCAGGCCACGCAGGACATGGCGCATCTGCGGCGGCTCCTGGCGGAAAACCTGGCGCGGACCACGCTGGCCGCGCCAGCGAACCAGATCACGCTGCGCCTGCTGGATGCGGCCCCGCTGGCGCACCGCAGCGCCAGCCTCCTGCCGCCGGATGGCCGTGGGGACAGCGACCCGGGCCTGCCGGGTGGCGTGCAAGGCGAGGCCTTGCACCAGCTGCTCGAGCGCCTGTCCGCCCGGCTGGGGGCCGAGCATGTGCAGGCGCCGGTGCTGCAGGCCGACCACCGCCCCGAGCGCATGCAGCAGTGGCGCCCGGCGGCCGAGGTGCTGCGCGTGGCGGCGCCCCCCCGCCCCGCGGCCCGGGGTGCATCCGCCAGCGCTTCCGACGCGGCCCTGGACGCC
Organism: Acidovorax sp. GW821-FHT11A03; assembly: GCF_058809075.1. Taxonomy (NCBI): domain Bacteria; kingdom Pseudomonadati; phylum Pseudomonadota; class Betaproteobacteria; order Burkholderiales; family Comamonadaceae; genus Acidovorax; species Acidovorax sp. GW821-FHT11A03. The sequence goes on along the minus strand of NZ_JBXASG010000001.1, from coordinate 811,866 downwards.
ACGCCCGGCGGGCTGCTGCAGCCCACCTGGCTGCTGAACCCGCCACGGCGCCTGGCCGTGCAGGGCAACCGCCCGTGCCACCACGGCCTGCTGCGCCTGCTGGCCGGTCCCCACCGCTTCGAGGCGGGCTGGTGGTCCGGGGCCGGCAGCGACGATGCAGACCCGGCCCATCCCTGCGCCGGCCTGGCCTTGCGCGACTACTTCGTCGCGCACAACGATGTGGCGGGGCTGGTGTGGGTGTTTCGCGAGCGCCTGGCATCCGTGCCGGAGGGCGCGCAGGCCGCGGCGCGCCCCCACCGCTGGTTCCTGCATGGAATCTTCGGATGATGGCGCCAGGGAGTTTCACCATGTCTTCGCCCATGCCAGGGAATGCTGCTGTGGCCGGGTTGCCGGACTACGCCGAGCTGCATTGCCTGTCCAACTTCAGCTTTCAGCGCGGGGCATCGCACCCGCAGGAACTCGTGGCGCGTGCGCTGGAGCTGGGCTACCGGGCGCTGGCACTGACCGACGAATGCTCCGTCGCGGGCGTGGTGCGGGCCTGGGAGGCGGCCCTGGAATGCGGCTTGCACCTCATCGTGGGCAGCGAATTTGTGTGGGGCGATCTGCGGGTGGTGGTGCTGGCGCGGGATGCCGAGGGCTGGGGCAACCTGTGCGAGTTCATCACCGCCGCCCGCGCGGCCGCGCCCAAGGGGCAGTACCACGTGGGCGCGGCCAGCCCATGGGCGGCTTTGAAGGGGTGCGAATTGTTGCTGTCCCCCTGCCGGCATGGCTTTGATGCTTCTGATTTGATAGCTGTCAGCGCTTGTCTGTCAAGCGCCAGAGGCCAATTTGACTCATATTTTGACGGCCACCTCTGGCTGGCGGTCGAGCTGCACCTGGCCCCGGACGACAGCCTGTGGCTGGCCACGCTGCAGCGTGCGGGCGCGGCGCTGGGCTTGCCACTGGTGGCAGCGGGCGATGTGCACATGCACGCCCGTTCGCGCAAGCCGCTGCAGGACGTGATCACCGCCGTGCGCCTGGGCTGCAGCGTGGGCGAATGTGGTTTTGCGCTGCAGCCCAATGCCGAGCGCCACCTGCGCCGGCGCGTGCGGCTGGCGGGCATCTACCCGCCCGAACTGCTGGACGCCACGCTCACGGTGGCGGGGCGCTGCACTTTCCGCCTGGATGAAATCAAGTACCAGTACCCGCTGGAGACCGTGCCTGCCGGCATGACGCCCGCGCAGGCCCTGGCCTGGCTGGTGGATGTGGGCGTGCAGGGCGAATACCCGCAAGGCGCGCCAGAGAAGGTGCGGGTGCAGATCCGCAAAGAGCTGGATCTGATCGCGCACTGCCAGTACGAGATGTACTTCCTCACGGTGCATGACATCGTGCGCTACGCGCGCAGCCAGGGGATCCTGTGCCAGGGGCGCGGTTCGGCGGCGAACTCGGTGGTCTGCTACATGCTGGGCATCACGGCCGTCCCGCCCGAGAACACCAACCTGCTGTTCGAGCGCTTCATCAGCAAGGAGCGCAAGGAGCCGCCCGACATCGACGTGGACTTCGAGCACGACCGGCGCGAGGAGGTCATCCAGTACATCTACGAAAAATACGGCCGCGAGCGCGCCGCCATTGCTGCCGTGGTCACCACCTACCGCACGCGCAGTGCCCTGCGCGATGTGGGCAAGGCACTGGGCGTGGCGCCGGCCTTGGTCGATGCCTTCGCCAAGGACCACCACTGGTTTGACGAACAGTTCGCCACCGACCGGCTGCAGGAACTGGCGGAAAGCCTGGGCGCACCGCTGCACCGGCACACGGCCAAGCTGTGGCTGGAACTGGCGGCGGACCTGAAAGGCTTTCCGCGCCACCTGAGCCAGCATGTGGGCGGTTTTGTGCTCACGCAGGGCAAGCTCACGCGCCTGGTGCCGGTGGAGCCGGCGAGCATGGAGAATCGTTCCGTCATCCAGTGGGACAAGGACGACCTGGACACCATGGGCTTGCTCAAGGTCGATGTGCTGGCCCTGGGCATGCTCAGTGCCTTGCGCCGCTGCCTGGATTTGCGCGATGCCTTGCGGGGTGAGCGCTGGGATCTCAAGGGCATTCCGCGCGAAGACCCTGCCACCTACGACATGATCTGCGCCGCCGACACCGTGGGCGTGTTCCAGATCGAAAGCCGCGCGCAGATGAGCATGCTGCCGCGCCTGCGGCCGCGCAAGTTCTACGACCTGGTGGTGGAGGTGGCCATCGTGCGGCCCGGGCCCATCCAGGGTGGCATGGTGCATCCGTATCTGAAGGCGCGAGAGGTCGAGCGGCAGATGCGCAGTGCGGGCAGCACGGAGCCTTTTCCGTTGGAGTACCCGGAGCTGCGCAACGCGCTCGAACGCACGCTGGGTGTGCCCATCTTCCAGGAACAGGTGATGCAGATCTCCATCGATGCCGCCGGTTTCACGCCGGGCCAAGCCGACGACCTGCGCCGATCAATGGCGGCCTGGAAGCGCAAAGGGGGCGTGCACCGGTTTGAAAAGCCGTTGAAAGACGGCATGGTCGCCCGTGGTTATGCCGCCGAATTCGCCGACCGCATCTTCCAGCAGATGCTGGGCTTTGGCGAATACGGCTTTCCCGAAAGCCACGCCCACAGCTTTGCCTTGCTGGCCTATGCCAGCAGCTGGCTCAAATGCCACGAGCCCGCGTGTTTTCTGGCCGCGCTGCTCAACTCGCTGCCCATGGGCTTTTACACCGCCTCACAACTGGTGCAGGACGCGCGCCGCCACGGCGTGCGCGTGCTGCCCGTCGACGTGACCCTCAGCCACCACGATTGCACGCTGGAAGGTCCGGCCGAATACTTGCGGCCTGCCAAGGGGCTGCCCGCGCCACTGCTACCGCAGCCTGCTGTGCGCCTCGGCCTGCGGCTGGTGGGCAGCCTGCAGGAAGAGGCTGCCAAACGCCTGGTGCAAGTCCGCGTCACGGGCCCTGCCTTTGCCAATACCGAAGACCTGGCCCTGCGGGCCCGCCTGAGCCCGCAGGACCTGCAGGCCCTGGCCGCTGCCGATGCCCTGGCCAGTCTTTCGGGCCACCGGCGCCAGCAGATGTGGGACGCTGCCGCGCAGCACCCCGCACCCGCGTTGCTGCGCGATGTGCCCGTGCACGAAGCGCCGCTTGCCTTGCCAGCCGCGCCCGAAGGGGAGGAAATCCTGTTCGACTACGCCGCCACCGGCCTCACCCTGCGCCGCCACCCGCTGGCCCTGCTGCGCCCGCGCCTGGACCGCTGGCGCCTGCTGAGCGCGCTGCAATTGAATGCCGTGCCCCATGGCCGCAAGGTGCGCGCCTGTGGCATCGTCACCGTGCGCCAGCGCCCCGGCACGGCCAAGGGCACGATGTTCGTCACGCTCGAAGACGAGACCGGCCCCGTGAATGTGATCGTGTGGCCCGCGCTGGTGGACACCTGGCGCAATGCGCTGCTGCGCTCGCAGTTGCTGGCGGTGGAAGGCATGTGGCAGTGCAGCGTGCCGGAAGGCGACGGCGCGCCCGCCCCGGGTTCCATTCCGCCATCGTCCCCGCAGGCGCCGGCACCCACGGTGGTGCGCCACCTGGTGGCCCAGCGTTTCAAGGACCTGACCCCGCTGCTCGGCCGCATGGCCCATGCGCTGCAGGGGAGCCGCGATTTCCATTGATGAAGGAGGGTGGCCCCCCTGACCCGCAATTGACCGGGCGCCGTCCGGTCAGGTCAGCGCGCGGGCGATGCTTTGCTGGCGGCCTGCCGCGCGGGTTGCGAGGCGGTGCCGGCGGCCCCCTGGGCGCCGGGCCTGACGGGTTCCCTGGCGAGATCCAGCAGGGGCTTGCAATGCGTGTCGTCGTCGGCCGCGGGCACGGTGATGGGCACCAGCGCCAACGCGGCGGGAGCCACGGCCGCTGCCACCACCGCCGCGCCCGCGCGCAGCAGCAGCGGGCCGGCTTCCACGCCGACCTTCGGGTCGCCGAACGTGCCTTTCACGTACAAGGGCGAGCGCAGCGAGAAGAACTTCCATTGCAGCGACTCGGGCTTGATGCGCAGGTTCATCTCCTCGGTGCCCAGGTCGATGGTGCCGGTGGCCTCGACGATCGCGTCTTCGGTGCTCATCTTCACCACGCGCGTGGTCGCCAGGCCGTCCACCACCGTGAAATCGGCCACCGCGCAGCGCAGGTGCACTTCCTTGTTTTCACCAAAGAGCTTGCCCACGATGATGCTGCCCACGTTCAGCGCGGCCAGGTCCAGCATCTGCTTGCTCAGCGTGCCGTCCCGCACGTACAGGCGCATCTCGCCCGTGCCCTGGCCCAGCAGTCCGGCCAGGCTGTTGCCGCGGCTCTCCAGTGCGATGGCGCCGTCCATGTGGCCAAAACTCTTCTGCATGAGCTGTACCTTGGGGAACAGCGCCGAAAGCTGCAAGCCCTGCACGGTGCCGCGTATCTGCGCCTTCAAGGGCGCGGCGCGCCCGTCGATGCTCACCTGCGATTCGATCTTGCCCTGCGCCACGCCAAACGTGAGGGGCGCGAGCTTGAGCTGCGCGTTTTCCATCACCGCCCGCACGCTCAGGTCTTCCAGCGGCAGGCTCTCGGGGCGGATGATGTGGCGGCCCTTGAACACGATGTCCATGTCCATGGCATTCCAGCGCTCGGCCGCGAACTTGGAGTCCGGCAGCACCTTGCCACGCTGGTCGCGGCCACGGTGCGTGTTGTCGGGCTTGGTGGTTCCGATGGTCGGCCCCAGGTCCGCCAGGCGCAGCTGGTTGGACGCCATCGTCCCGGTGAGCCGTGGGCGCGGCTTGCCCGACGTGTACTTGAGCGACCCCTGAAGATCGCTCTGGCCCACCTTGCCTCGGAAGCCGTTGTATTCCCAGACCGCCCGTTCGGGCTCCAGGCTCCCGGTCAGCCGACCGGTGGTCTCGAAGGGCGGGGTGTTGGGCAGCACCAGCCCGGTCAGGTCGTACAGGTCGGCCATGCTGCCGCCCTTGAGCCGGACCTGGAAGTCCAGGCCGGACAATGCGCCCGGGTTGGCCAGAATTCCTTGCGCCGACAGCGACACGCTGCCGGCGCTGGCGTCGATCTGAAGGGGGTAGTTCACCACCTTGTTGCGCAGGCTGATGACCTGGCCTGCTCGCCCCTGGCCCCTGACCTGGGCCTTGGCATACCGGCCCTGCAGTTCGAAGCGCAGACCATAGGGCACCGGCCCTGCCGCCGCACGGGGCGTTTCGGACGCCGCCCGCGCAGCGGGCGCTGCCCCGGAGGCAGCGGCGCTCGCGGATGAGGACGCCCGCGCCAGCGCGGGCTGCGCCGGGGCCGATGCGGCGGCGGAGGTGCCGGATGGCGTGGCCGCCGGCCCGCCGGGGAGCACCGGCTCGGTGGTGTCAATGCGGGCCTGCAGGTCCAGGTCCTTCATGCCGTCGGCATAGGCCAGGACGCCCTGGTGGACCACCAGCCGGTCCACGTCGAAGCTCCATCCGCTCCTGGGCCCGTCCTTGCGCTCGAAGGTCCAGTTGCTCGCACCGCTGGCCGTGCGGGCCAGCGCCACCTGGGGGCCGGTGAGCGCCACGGTGTCGATGGAAAGATGCCGCCCCAGCAGGGGCAGCAGGCGCACGGTGGCGGTCGCGCTGCCGATGCGGGCCATGGTGGCTGGGCTGCCGTCGGTCTTGCCGGCCGTCTCGGCCGGGCCGGCTGCGCCTTTTGAAACCGCTTTGCCATTGGCACGCTGGAAGGGGGGCGTGAATCCGGAGGGGTTGTCCATCACCAGGCGTTCGGCCTTCACCGTGACGCCCGGCACCCAGCGCTGCCACCCTTCTTCCAGGGGCTGGGGCCAGCGCCATTGCGCGGACAAGTCACCTTCGATCGCAAAGTGCCGGCCCGTGGCTTCGCTCACTTTTTCATTGACCCAGGGCTTCGCGCGGTTCCAGTCGATCCAGGCGAGCAGGACCCCCAGCAGCACCAGCACCATCGCCACCAGCCCGACGGCCCACAAGGTCCACACCACAAGACGCCTCCCGATGCCGGATGCAGGCCGCTGGCGGGCCTGGGCCACGGCGGGGCTAGGCATGTCGGTGGAAGGCGCGGCAGGTGTGGATGGCATGAAGGCAGTCGGCGGGCAGCGTGGGGGTGGAGTGGGGCTGTTGGGCGTGTTTTCAGCGGTAAGCGCATCCGGCCCAGGGGAGCGGTGTGCGCGTCCACGGGGCCTTTTGGCGTTCATGCTAGCCCGCATCGGCGCGTATCGCAGCAGCACGGGCGCAACTGCCGCCCTTGTCCTACAGGGGCAAGAACCCCGCATGCCCGTGGGCCCCGGCGGGTCCGCGCAAGGTCAAGGGGGCTGCCTTCTCGGGTGCAGACGGGTTGTGCGGCATCGAAGGAGAGGGTTCATAAAATGTGCTCACCATGCACAACCCCCGCCATACCCATGCCCCTGCCGTGCGCGATGGCGTGGGGCCCAGCTGCGTGGTGCTGCCCAGCCAGGGGCAGGGCAGCATGCTCGACTTCCTGGCGCGGCGGCTCCCGGCGGTGGCCCGTGAGGAGTGGCAGCGGCGCATGCAGGCGGGCGACGTGGTGGATGAGCGCGGCGACCCCGTGGCGCCCGCTCGCCTGTTTGAAGGCGGCCTCAGGCTGTACTACTACCGCAGCCTGCCCGGGGAGCCCGCGCTGCCCTTCACGGAAACGGTGCTTTACCAGGACGAGCACCTCGTGGTGGCCGACAAGCCGCATTTCATGCCCGTGACACCGTCCGGCCGCTATCTTCACAACACGCTGCTCGTGCGGCTCAAGCGCCAGCTGGGCCTGCCGGAGCTTTCGCCCCTGCACCGCATCGACCGGGACACCGCGGGCCTGGTGCTGCTGTCGGTGCACCAGCGCACGCGCGGGGCCTACCAGGCGCTGTTCCGCGACCGCCAGATCACCAAGCACTACGACGCGATCGCCCCCTGGCGCGCGGATATCGCCTTTCCGCGGGAGCACATCAGCCGGCTGGAGGAAAGCCCGCAGTTCTTTCGCATGCAGGAAGTCCCTGGCGAGCCCAACAGCCACACGCGCATCGAGGTGCTGGACGTGGCAGGCGCGAGCGGGTGGGCGCGCTACCGCCTGTCGCCGGTCACGGGCAAGCGCCACCAGCTGCGGGTGCACATGGCGGCCCTGGGGCTGCCGCTGCGCAACGACCCGTTCTACCCGGTCGTCAACGATCCGCCCGAGGGCGACTATTCACGGCCGCTGCAGCTTCTGGCGCGCTCGCTGGAGTTCGTGGACCCGCTGTCGGGTGCGCGGCGGGTGTTCGAGAGCGGGCAGCGGCTGGGCCTGCCCTGAGGGCGAGGGCAGGCCGCACTGATCCGCGATCAACGGAAGGGAATCGGCTTGCCTTTTCCGGGGTTGCTCTTCGGGAGCCTCGAATTGAAGAATTCGGCCAGGGCCTTTTGGGTGTCGGGGTGCAGGCGCCAGGCAGTCCAGCCCAACCCGATGCTGCGCAGGTACACGGTGACATGCGCGTCTTCAAGGGGGTATTGAATGGCCAGCGTGGGGTTGTCCTGCGACATCACCGGCACGCCGCCTCCGTTGCTGTCATTGGGCGCCGGCGTCACTTCCGGCGTCATCTGCGAGCGCAACATGGCCAGCTCCCGGATCAGATTTTCCATCTCCGCGGCCGTCAGAGTTTTGTTGATTGCAAGAGTCGCCTGCGTGCGGTCGTCGCTCAGTTGCATGGGGTTTTTCCTTCTTTCGCTGGTAATTTGTGAAGGCTCCATTGTGCTGCCATCGATCGCACACCCGACGCAAGCCGCTGATTTGGCCCGGGCTGCGCTGGGCGGGGCGCGGCATCGCTACAATACAGGCCAGGTTGAAACCCCGAAGCGGCAAGAGCTCGGGTGTCTTCGACGGCCTAGCTGTGAAAATCGTTGCAAATCAACGAACTACAGAAGGCGGGTGTAGTTCAATGGTAGAACGGCAGCTTCCCAAGCTTCATACGAGGGTTCGATTCCCTTCACCCGCTCCAACCCCGGCTCCTTGCGGCTGAGGTCCTCCCCCTTTTTTCTTTCTTTTCTTCTTCCACGGCCTTCGGGTGCGGTGCGCCGTGGCGTTGGCAATTCCAATCGCGCAATCCGCATATCCATAGCTGTTTTGCTTGGTTGGCCATGGCGCTTGTCCCCTCTAGATTCCGTTCATCGGGCACCGCAGGCGCCCGTCCCTCAATGAATGACACGGAAGGACGAGCATGAACATGACACCGGGCATCACCTTCGCGCACCTGGCGCGCACATGGCTTGGCGCCTCGGCGCTGGGATGTGCTGCGCTGGTGGCTGCTGGAGCTGCGTTGGCCGCCACTCCCATTCCCGCAGGCCCCCTGGTGACCACCGAATGGCTCGCGCAGAACCTCGACAACCAGCAGGTGCGCATCGTCGAGGTGAGCGTGAACCCGGGCCTGTACGAGCGGGGCCATGTGCCTGGGGCGGTCAATTTCTCGTGGCATCAGGACCTCAACGACCGCGTGCGGCGCGACATCGTGGGCAAGGAAGGCTTCGAGGCGCTGCTGTCCAGGGCTGGCGTGTCGCCCGAGACCACCGTGGTGCTGTATGGCGACACCAACAACTGGTTTGCGGCCTGGGGGGCCTGGGTGTTCGACATCTACGGCGTGAAGAACGTCAAGCTGCTCGACGGCGGGCGCAAGAAGTGGGAGGCCGAGAACCTGCCCCTGAACAACCGCGTGCCCGAGTTCGCCGCCAGCAGCTACAGGGTGGGCCAGGTCAATACCCAGCTGCGCGCACGCCTGGCGGACGCGCTGGCCGCCGCCGAGGGCAAGAGCAATGCGAAGCTGGTGGATATCCGCTCGGCGGATGAATACACCGGCAAGATCTTCGCGCCTGCCGGTGTGCCGGAGCTCAGCATCCGCGCGGGCCACATTCCAGGCGCGGCCAACGTGCCATGGGGGCAGGCGGTGAGGGAGGACGGTACCTTCAAGTCCGCCGACGAGCTCAGGAAGCTCTATGCCAGCGCGGGCGTGGACGGCAGCCGGCCCATCATCACCTACTGCCGCATCGGCGAGCGCTCCAGCCACACCTGGTTCGCGCTGTCCAGAATCCTCGGCTACAGCGTGAAGAACTACGACGGCTCCTGGACGGAATATGGCAACTCGGTGGGCGTTCCCATCACGAATCCGGCGGGCACCGTCTGGGCGGCCAAATGAGCCGCGGGCCGTTCCGCGCCCGCGATTGAGGGGGTGAATGAAGCGGCGATCGGGAGACGGCGAAAGGCCACGATTTTTTGGTAGGGGTCTCCTTTACAGCCCGCTTCGTGCGGGCTTTTTTTCTCGGTGCCCGCGATGGCCGCGCGGGCCACACAGCGAACCATCGACGACCCATGAGCCTTCCATTGCGCACTGTTCCAGCCACTTCCTCCTATATCGCGCTGGCGCTGCTGGCCGCCCTGCTGGCGGCCGTCCCGTGGCTGCAGGGCCAGGCGGGCGGGCGCACGCTGGTGTTTGCGCTGGCCTGTGGCGCGGTGCTTGGCGTCGTGCTGCAGCGTTCGCGCTTTTGTTTTTACTGCCACGCGCGCGACTGGTTCGAAGACCGCAACCCGCGCGGGCTGCTGGCCATCGTGCTGGCGCTGGCCGTGGGCGTGTTGGGCCATACCGTGGTGCTGGGCGGCTGGCTGCCCGTGCCGCAGCCGGGCAAGCTGCCGCCGGACATGCACATCGGCCCGGTGAGCTGGGTGCTGGTGGCGGCGGGGCTTTCGTTTGGCGCGGGGATGGTGGTCTCGGGCTCCTGCATCAGCGCGCACTGGTACCGGCTCGCCGAGGGCTCGGCGGTGTCGCCCTTCGCTCTGCTGGGCTCCGCGCTGGGTTTCATCGCGGGCTTCAGGACCTGGAATGCGCTGTACAGCTGGAGCGTGGCCGATGCGCCCGTGGTGTGGCTGCCCGCGCACCTGGGGTATGGGGGCGCGCTGCTGGTGCAATGGAGCGCTCTGGCGCTGGTGGGCGCCTGGCTGTGGCGTGGCTTTGCGCACGAGGGCGCGGCGGGCGATGCACCCGGGGTGGTGAAGCCCGTGCCCGGCCTGGTCACCGTGTGGCGCAACCTGTGGACCGGGCGCTGGCACTACTGGGTGGGTGGCCTGGCCGTGGGGCTGATCGGCACGTTTGCCATCGTGCGCATGCGGCCCCTGGGCGTGACGGCCACGCTGGGCAGCGCGGCGCGCCAGTGGGCGCAAGGGCAGGGGTGGATTCCCGATCGGCTCGATGGGCTCGACGGCTTCGCGGGCTGCGCCACCTTGCCGCAAGCCACCTGGCTCACGCCCAATGCCTTGCTGCTGGCAGGGCTGGTGGCGGGGTCCTTTGTCGCGGCGCTGGCCAGCCGCCAGCTGGCCCCCCGCTGGCCCACCTGGCGCGATGCCGCGCGGGGGCTGTCGGGCGGCGTGTTGCTGGGCTGGGGCGCGATGACGGGGCTGGGCTGCACCATGGGCACGCTGCTGTCGGGCGGCATGGCCGGAGCGCTGTCAGGCTGGGTGTTTGGGGCGGCGGTGTTCTTCGCGGTATGGGCGGGCCTGCGCGCGAAGGCCGCCCCGTGGCGCCAGGGATGGGGGGCGAATTAGTGCATTTTTGGCCGCCAGCGCTTATCCAGAAAGCGCGGGCAGCTATCAAAAACATATCAAAAAGGTACCCGGCCCGGGGCCGGTCACTTCTGGATATCGCCCAGGCACAGGTACTTGATCTCCACATAGTCGTCCATGCCGTGGTGCGAGCCTTCGCGGCCCAGGCCCGACTGCTTGACACCGCCAAAGGGCACGTGCTCGGTGGCCAGAATGCCCACGTTGGCGCCGACCATGCCGTATTCCAGCGCCTCGGTCACACGGAAGATGCGGCCCACGTCGCGGCTGTAGAAGTAGCTGGCCAGGCCGAACTCGGTGTGGTTGGCCGCGTCGATGGCCTCCTGCTCGGTCTTGAACTTGAAGACCGGAGCAAAGGGGCCAAAGGTTTCCTCGCGCGCGCACAGCATGTCGGCCGTGGCGTTGGCCACCACCGTGGGCTCGAAGAACTGGCCCGAGCCCAGGCTGGTCAGGCGCTGGCCGCCGGCCACCACCTGGCCGCCCTTGGCAATGGCATCGTCCACGTGGCGCTGCACCTTGGCCAGCGCGGCTTCCTCGATCAGCGGGCCCTGGTTCACGCCGGCCTCGAAGCCGTTGCCCACCTTGGCTGTCTTGACCTTGGCGGCGAACTTGGCCACGAACTCGTCGTACACGCCTTCCTGCACGTAGAAGCGGTTGGTGCACACGCAGGTCTGGCCCGCGTTGCGGTACTTGCTGGCGAACGCGCCTTCCACGGCGCTGTCGATGTCCGCATCGTCGAACACCAGGAAGGGCGCGTTGCCGCCCAGTTCCAGCGACATCTTCTTGACCGTGGGGGCCGACTGCGCCATCAGGATGCGGCCCACCTCGGTGCTGCCGGTGAAGCTGATGTGGCGCACCACGTCGCTCGCGCACAGCACCTTGCCGATGGCGATCGAGTTGTCGCTGTCGGCGGGCAGGATGTTGAACACGCCAGCCGGGATGCCCGCACGCAGGGCCAGCTCGGCGGCGGCCAGGGCCGTGAGCGGCGTGAGCTCGGCGGGCTTGATGACCACGGGGCAGCCGGCGGCCAGGGCGGGCGCCACCTTGCGCGTGATCATGGCCAGCGGAAAGTTCCAGGGCGTGATCGCGGCGCACACGCCGATGGGCTGCTTGAGCACCATCAGGCGGCGGCTGTTGTCGAACTGCGGCAGCACCTCGCCGTTCACGCGCTTGGCCTCTTCGGCGAACCATTCCACAAAGCTGGCGCCATAGGCGACCTCGCCCTTGGCTTCGGCCAGCGGCTTGCCTTGTTCGGCGGTCATGATGCGGCCCAGGTCGTCCTGGTTGGCCATCAGCAGGTCGAACCACTTGCGCAGGATGATGCTGCGCTCCTTGGCGGTCTTGGTCTTCCAGGGGCCCCAGGCGGCATTGGCGGCGGCAATCGCGGCTTCGGCATCGGCGGGGCCCAGATTGGCCACGTCGGCCAGTTTGAGGCCGGTGGCCGGGTCGTTCACGTCGAAGCGGCTGCCGCCCGCCACCCACCGGCCGTTGACGAGGCCGTCGGTCTTGAGCAGGCTGGGGTCGTTGAGCAAGGCGAGGGGCGAGGTCTTCATGTCCATGAGGTTTCTCCAGATGCAGTGGGTTGATGAGCGGTAGGCAAAGGCTCGCCGCCGGCAAAGGCGGGCAGGGCGGCGGGTGCCTGAAACTGGCGCAGCGGGCAGGCTATCACGGGTGAAATGGCCCACTGTCGCCAGTGTTTCAGTTTTTCAGGAAGGCTGGGATGCAGGCCGTTTTCACCGTGGCTCAGCCCCTGCGCGTGCGCAGCCACTCCAGCGCCAGGAGCAGGCTGGTGGTGAAGAGGATGAGCAGCGTGGCCACGGCGGCGATGGTGGGCGAGATGTTCTCGCGGATGCCGTTGAACATCTGGCGTGGCAGCGTGGACTGGTCGGCGCCGGCCAGAAAGAGCGTGACCACCACTTCGTCGAACGACGTGGCGAACGCGAACAGCGCCCCCGAGATCACCCCCGGCGCGATCACCGGCAGCGTGACGCGAAAGAAGGTGTTGAAAGGCGTTTCCCCCAGGCTCAGCGACGCGCGCACCAGGTTGTGGTTGAAGCCCGCGAGCGTGGCCAGCACGGTGGTCAGCACGAACGGCGCCCCCAGCGCCGCGTGCACGATGATCAGGCCGGCATAGCTGTCCGCCAGGCCCAGCGGCGCGAAGTACAGGTAGGTGGCCACGCCCACCACAATGATGGGCACCACCATGGGCGCGATCAGGATGCCCATGAGCAGGCCCTTGAAGCGGAAATCCGCCCGTGACAGCCCCACCGCCGCCAGGGTGCCCAGGGCCGTGGCGATCAGCGTGGCCGCGGGCGCCACGATGAAGCTGTTGCGCGTGGCGCGGGCCCACTCGGGCGAATCGAACAGGTGGCGGTACCACTTGAGCGACCAGCCGTGGATGGGGTAGGCCAGGAACGAACTCTCGGAGAACGACAACGGCACCATCACCAGGATGGGGGCCAGCAGAAACACCAGCACGGCCACGCACAGGGCGCGCACGGCCCACCAGCCGAGCTTGTCGGCCCAGGTGGCGTACAGGGGGAATTGGGGGAGCAAATGGCGCATGGTGAGGGTCTTCAGAAGTGTTTAGCCCAGGCTCAGTTCTGCCTTGCCAATGCGGCGGTACACGCCGTACAGCAGCAGCGTGGCGGCCAGCAGCAGGGCGCCCAGCGCACAGGCCATGCCCCAGTTCACTTCCACGTTGGTGTAGCGGGCGATGTAGTAGCTCAGCATCTGGTCGTCGGCGCCGCCCAGCAGCGCGGGGGTGACGTAGTAGCCGATGGCCAGGATGAACACCAGCAGCGCACCCGCGCCCACACCCGGGTAGGTTTGCGGCACATACACGCGAAAGAACGCGGCGATGGGCGAGCTGCCCAGCGACACCGCCGCGCGCAGGTAGGTGGGGGGCACGCTTTTCATCACGCTGTACAGCGGCAGCACCATGAACGGCAGCAGGATGTGCACCATCGCAATCACCACGCCCGTGCGGTTGAACAGCAGCGCCAGTGGCTGCTCGATGAGGCCCAGGCCCATCAAACCGCGATTGACCAGGCCTTCGGACTGCAGCAGCACGATCCAGGCGGCCACCCGCACCAGGATCGAGGTCCAGAACGGCACCAGCACCAGGATCATCAGCACATTGGCCTGGCGCGCGGGCAGCGAGGCCAGCCACCAGGCCAGCGGGTAGCCCAGCAGCAGGCAGAACAGCGTCACCACAAAGCTGATGTGAAAGGTGCGCAGCAAAATGCCGCCAAACGCGCGCTGCTCCTCGGGCATGCGCTCGACATGGCCCAGCGCATCGCGCTGCAGGTCCACCGAGGCGAGCAGGTAGTCGGGTGTCCAGCGCGCGCCGTTCTTGGCGATGGCGCGCCAGAAAGGTGCTTCGCCCCAGCGCGCGTCCTTGCCGAGCAACTGGTCGCGGATGGATTCGGGTGCGCCCTGCATGGGCAGGGCGCGGAAGGCGCCCATCACCATCGAGCGCGCGCCGGGCACTTCCGAGTTCAGCCTGCGCGCCAGCGCGCCAGCGTCAGAGCTGTCGGGCAGGCGCGCCAGGTCCTTCATGAGCGCGGCGTAGGCAGCGGGGCCCGGTGCCTCATGGCGGTCCCAGCCATGCAAGGCCTCGATGGTGGCGGGCAGCGTGTTGGCCACCTCGGGGTTCTCCACCCCGCGCTGCAGCAGCGCGGCAATGGGGACGAGCAGCGTGAGCAGCAAGAACGCCAGCAAGGGCAGGGTCAGGGCAAAGGCCCGCCATTTGCGCCGCGCTTCGGCACGCGACAGCGCCTTGCGCAGTGCGCCGGGTGCGTGGGCGTCCAGCGCAAGCGCGGCGGGGGCGATGGCAGAAGAGGCTTGCATGGTGTCTTGTGCTCCGAGGGTACGGGTTACTGACTTACTGGGTGGCCCAGGCGGCGAAGCGTTTCTCCAGCGCTTCGCCCTGGTCGGCCCAGAAGCTCACGCCGAACTGGATGGCTTCCTTGGCGTTGGCGGCCGATGTGGGCAGGTCGTCCAGCACCTTCCTGTCCAGCTTGGCGAGGGCCGTGGTGTTGGCCGGGCCGTAGGCGATGTTCTGCGCGTAGGCGGCCTGGCTGGTGGTCTGCAGGGTGTGGGCAATGAACTTGACCGCAGCGTCCTTGTTCGGCGTGCCCTTGGGGATGGCCCAGAAATCCAGGTCATAGATGCCGCCGGGCCAGTAGATCTTGAGGTTGCGGCCCTCGCGGTTGGCCGCGTCGATGCGGCCGTTGAACACGGTGGTCAGCACCACGTCGCCCGCCACGAGGAACTGCGGTGCCTGGGCACCGGCTTCCCACCATTGGATGTGGGGCTTGAGTTCGGTCAGCTTCTTGAAGGCGCGGTCGGCGCCGTCCTTGGTGGCGAGCACCTTGTACACGTCGGCGGGCTTCACGCCATCGGCCATCAGCGCGAATTCGAGGTTGTAGCGCGCGCCCTTGCGCATGCCGCGCTTGCCGGGGATCTTCCTGGTGTCCCAGAAGTCGGCCCAGCTGGTGGGGGCGGTCTTGAGCCTGTCGCCGTTGTAGGCCATGACGGTGGACCACACGAAGATGCCCACGGCGCAGTCGGACACGGCGGCGGGCAGCAGGTCGGCCTTGCTCACGATCTTGCTGTAGTCGAGCTTTTCATACAGGCCCTCGTCGCAGCCGCGTGCGGCGTCTGGCGATTCCAGCTCCACCACGTCCCAGGTAACCTTCCTGGCCTCGACCATGGCCTTGACCTTGGCCTGCTCGCCGTTGTATTCCACGGCCACGATCTTGTGGCCCAGCTTTTCGTAGGGCTCATAGAACGCCTTCTTCTGCGCGTTGGCGTTGGCGCCACCGAAGTTCACGACGGTGAGTTGCTGCTGCGCGAAGCTGGGCAGTGCCAGGCAGGCGGCCAGGGAGGCGCAGGCGATGAGGCTTTTTTTCATGGTGCAGTTTTTCCTTGGGTTGTGGAGGAACGGGGACTCGGGGACAGGGCTCGGAAACGGGGTGTGGCGGGGACAGTGCTCAAACGGCATAGATGCGCGTGGAGGCCGGTGGAAACTCCAGCAGCACGGCATCGCCCGGCTGCGGATGCATGCCCGTGCCGGTAGGGTTCAGGGGCAGTTTCACCACGGCCTGCTCCTGGCCGTGGCCCAGGTCGCACATCAGGCGCTGGTGGTCGCCGTAGTAAATGGTGCGCGCCACGGTCGCCGGGACGGCCGAGCCCCTGGGGTAGTGCGAGTGCGGGTGCAGCACGATGCGCTCGGGCCGCACGCAGGCCTGCACGGGGGCACCCCGGGCGGTCTGGTTCACGTTGACACCGGGCAGCAGGTGGCCGCCCGGCAGCTGGATGGCCGTCTCGGCGCCCGCGCCCTGCAGGGTGCCGGTGAGCACCGTGCTGTCGCCCACGAAACCGGCCACGAAGCGGTTGGCGGGGGTTTCATACAGCGCCTCCACGCTGGCCAGCTGCTGGATGACGCCTTCGTTGAACACGGCCACGCGGTCGCTCATGGTCAGCGCCTCGCCCTGGTCGTGGGTCACGTACACGAAGGTCACGCCCAGCTGGCGGTGCAGCTCCTTCAGTTCGATCTGCATGTGTTCGCGCAGCTGCTTGTCCAGGGCACCCAGGGGTTCGTCCATGAGCACGAGCTGGGGGTTGAACACCAGGGCGCGCGCCAGCGCAACGCGCTGCTGCTGACCGCCCGACAGGCGCGCGGGCAGGCGGTCGGCCATGCCGGTCAGGCGCACCATGTCCAGGGCCTTCTTCACGCGGTCGACCTGCTCGGCCCTGGGCACCTTGCGCACGGTGAGCGGGTAGGCCACGTTCTGCCCCACGGTGAGGTGCGGGAACAGCGCGTAGTTCTGGAACACCATGCCGAAGTTGCGCTTGTGGGGTGGCGTGCGCGTGATCTGCTTGCCATCGAGCAGGATGTCGCCCGCGGTGGGGGACTCAAACCCCGCCAGCATCATCAGCGTGGTGGTCTTGCCCGAGCCCGAGGGCCCCAGCAGGCTCAGGAACTCGCCGCGCTGGATGTCCAGGTCCAGCGCGCGCACCACCAGTTGTTCTCCGTCGTACGTCTTTTGCACGCCGCTGAAGCGGACCAGGGGCTCTGCCGATGGGTTCATGGTTGGGGGCACCTTGTAAGCAGAATGAAGGCCGGGCCGCATGTCAGCCCAGCGCGGCAAAGCTGTCGGCCAGGATGGCCAGGCCCTCGTCGAGCAGCTCGTTGGAGGCGGTCAGCGGCACCAGGATGCGGATCACGTTGCCGTAGGTTCCGCACGACAGCAGGATGAGCCCGCGCTGGGCGGCCTCGGCGACGACTTTCTTGGTCAGCGCGGCGTCGGGGCGGTGGACATCGCCGTTCTCGAACAGCTCGATGGCCACCATCGCGCCCAGCCCGCGCACGTCGCCGATGGCGGGTACTTTGGCGGCCATGCCTTTCAGCGCCCTGACCAGCAGCGCGCCCATGTCCTGGCTGCGGGCCAGCAGGTTTTCTTTCTCAAAGGCTTCGATCACGGCCAGCGCTGCGGCGCAGGCGACGGGGCTGCCCGCGTAGGTGCCGCCCAGGCCACCGGCCGCCGGGGCGTCGATGACGTCGGCGCGGCCCACCACCCCCGACAGCGGAAAGCCGCCCGCCAGCGATTTCGCGGTGGTGATGAGGTCCGGCGCCACGGGCCACTGCTCGCACGCAAACCAGGTGCCGGTGCGGCCTGCGCCGGTCTGCACTTCGTCGGCGATCAGCAGGATGCCATGGCGGTCTGCCAGGGCCTTGAGTCCGGTGATGAATTCGGGTGGCGCCACGTAGAAGCCGCCTTCGCCCTGCACGGGCTCAAGAATGAAGGCCGCCACACGCTCGGGCTCGATGTCGTTCTTGAAGATCAGCTCCACCGAGTGCAGCGCCTGCTCCACGCTGATGCCATGCAGTGCGTTGGGGAAGAGGGCGTGGTACACCTCGCCGGGGAAGGGGCCAAACCCCGTCTTGTACGGCACCACTTTGCCGGTCAGGCCCAGCGTGAGGTTGGTGCGGCCGTGGTAGCCGCCCGTGAAGGCGATCACGCCGGGGCGTTTGGTGTAGGCGCGGGCGATCTTGATGGCGTTTTCCACGGCCTCGGCGCCGGTGGTGAGCAGCAGGCTCTTCTTGGCAAACGCACCCGGGGCCAGGGTGTTCAGGCGCTCGCACACTTCCACGTAGGGCTCGTACGCCACCACCTGGAAGCAGGTGTGGGTGTACAGGTCGAGCTGCGCCTTCACGGCGGCGATCACACCCGCGTGCAGGTGGCCGGTGTTGAGCACGGCGATGCCGCCGGCGAAGTCGATGAAGCGGCGGCCTTCCACATCCCACAGTTCGGCGTTGCGGGCCTTCTGGACGAAGATGTCGTGGGCCTGGCCGACGCCCCGGGCCACGGCGGCATGGCGGCGGGCGAGGAGGGCGGCGTTGGTGAAGTGGCGGTCTTGCTGCATGGCGGTGGGCGGTGGTGTGAACACGGAATGAAGGAATGGGCGAATTCTGGAAGCCGCGCCGCGCACCGTCCATGTACAGCGGAGTGCGGTTTTGCGCGCACTGTGCAGGTCTAGAATCCTGTACAGGCAATCCCTGATCTGGTGTGCGCCAAGTCGGTGCACAATTCGCCCCCTTTTTGGCTCTCCTGATGCTCACTCTCAGCCCGGACCTCCAGACTCCCCTGGTCAGCCAGATCGTCGATGGTCTTCGGGGTCTCATCGCCGGGCAGGTGCTCAAGCCCGGCAGCAAACTGCCCTCCATCCGTGCCTTTGCCGCCGCCCATGGCGTGAGCGTGTTCACCGTGGTCGAGGCCTACGACCGCCTGGTGGCGCAAGGCTGGCTGGTGTCGCGCGCCAATGCGGGTTTCTTCGTGAAGCGCCGCAGCGAAGAAGGCGCCGTGCCCGGCGCCGGGCCTCAGGAGCGGCCGGTGCCCCGTTTTGACGCACGCTGGTACCTCAAGCAGATCTTTGAAAACCGCAACCTGCCCATGAAACCGGGTTGCGGCTGGCTGCCGCACGACTGGCTGTTCGGCGATGCCGTGCGCCGCAGCATGCGCCAGCTCTCTTCCGACGGCCCCGAGCTCGACGGCTATGGCCTGCCGCATGGCCACATGGCGCTGCGCATGGTGGTGGCCGAGTCGCTGGCCGAGCACCATCTGGCGGTGGACGCCGACCAGGTGCTGCTCACGCAGGGCTCCAGCCAGGCGCTCGACCTCGTGGCGCGGCGCCTCGTCAAACCCGGCGATGTGGTGCTGGTGGATGACCCCGGCTATCCCAACCTGCTGTTCATGCTGCGCTTCGCGGGCGCGCACCCGGTAGGGGTGCCGCGCACGGCGGGGGGCTATGACCTGCTCGCGCTGGAAGCCCTGCTGGCCGCGCACAAGCCCACGGTGTTCTTCACGCAGCCGCGCCTGCAGAGCCCGACCTGCTCGGTGGCCTCGGTGGCGCATCTGCACCGCCTGCTGCAGTTGGCCGAGCAGCATGGTTTCATGCTGGTCGAGAACGACATCTATGCCGATATGGACACCGGCGTGCGCCCCTCGCTCGCCAGCCTGGACCAGCTGCGCCGGGTGATCTACCTGGGCAGCTTCTCCAAGACCATCTCGCCGAACCTGCGCACGGGCTTCGTGGCGGCGCGGGGCGACCTGCTGGACGAGCTGGTGCAGCTCAAGATGATCTCGGGGCTCACATCGTCCGAGATCACCGAGCGCATCACCTTCGGCGTGGTGACGGATGGCCGCTGGCGCAAGCACCTCAAGTCCCTGCGCGAGCGCCTGGCCGAGGCGCACGGCGTGGTGGGGCGGCGGTTGCTGAACCTGGGCTTCGAGCTCTTCCATGAGCCCGAGGCGGGCATGTACCTGTGGGCCCGCCACCCCGATCTGCCCGACAGCGCGGAGCTGTCGAAGGAGGCCACGGGCGCGGGCATCATGCTCGGCCCGGGCCAGTTGTTCCTGGTGGAGCCGCGCCCCACGGGCTGGCTGCGCTTCAACGTGTCGTTCAGCCAGGACGAGCGCATGTGGCGCTTCCTGGAGCAGCGCATCCTGCTGGGGCAGCAGGTGGCGGAGTAGCTGGCGGCAGGCTGCTGGATTCAGTGCCTTTCAGGCCCCAGGCGCAGAGTGGTAAAGCGCTGGAGGCTATCCTATTTATAGCAAATCGGTGCTCTGTGCCCTGTCTTACTGGTCGATGATGCGCCGCGCGAACCGCTCCAGGTAGTCCATGAGCTGCTCCGCACCGGCCACGGCCCTCGCTTCGTCGCCCGTGGCGATGCCCTGGGCCAGGTGCATGTGGGCGCGCGCGCCCTCGGACACCTCGCCCTCGTGCTGGTAGGCGTACCAGAACCGGCGGCACTGCACGATGAGCGGCGACACGCATTTGACGGCCGAGTGGTTCTGGCTGGCCTGGTGCGTCACCACGTCCAGCTCGTGGTCGGCCAGCATGTAGTCGTCCAGATGGCCGCGCGCGGCGGCGTCCACCATCTTTTCCGCGCAGCGCACGATGGCCTGGCGCTGCGGCGCGGTGGCGCGGCGTGCCGCGCACGAGGCAACCAGGCGTTCCAGCACGCGGCGTGTCTGGATCACGTCCAGGTGGTCGGCCAGGTCGATGTGCGACACCAGCAGCCCGCGCCGGGGCTGCTGCGCGATGAGTCCGATGGAGACCATGCGCAGCAGCGCCTCGCGCACCGGGGTGCGGCCCAGGCCGGTGCTTTCGGCGATCTCGGCCTCGACCACCGGACTGCCGGGCTGCAGCTGCAGCGTGGAGATCATGGCTTCGATGGCGTCGTAGGCCACGTCGGCCGCGCGCCGTTTGGGGGCGGGGTCTCGCGGGAGGGATGCGCTGCTCGGTTTCATGCTGGGGGAATGGCGTTCGTTGTCCTGGCCGCGGGGGCGCGGTGCCGCATCTTAGAACCTGTTGGCGGTCCGTGGCACGGGGAGCGCTCCCGCCCGCACCCTTCCTACAGGCCCGCGCCCGCCTTGCGCAGCTCGGCGATCTGAGGAGCCTTGGGCAGCCACAGCTTGTCGAACTCCTGGATGATGCCGTCGGGGTTGTAGCTGGAGGCGCTCTTGAACGCGATGCCCGAGCCCTTGAACTTCTCGATCAGGCCGGCTTCCGTGGTGACGATGTCGTTGATCTGGGCGTCCAGCGTCTGGGCCACCAGCTTGCGGATCAGCTCCTTGTCCTTGGCATCCAGGCCCTGCCAGATGCGGCCCGACACCAGCGGGGCAAAGGGCATGAAGAGGGCGTTCATCTGCAGCAGGGTCTTGGAAACCTTGTCGAAGCGCTGGTTCCACGAGAACTCGATGTCGGCTTCCAGCCCATCCACCTGGCCGTTGCTCATGGCGTCGAACACGGCGGGCGTGGGAATGGGCGTCGGGGCGGCGCCCAGCAACTGGTAGAAGTCGCGGTACACGGGGGTGGGGTTGATGCGCAGCTTCATGCCCTTGAGGTCGGTCGGCGCCGCGATGTCCTTGGTGGCGAACACCGCGCGCATGCCGGTGATGCCCCAGCCCAGCCCGATGGTGCCGGTCTCGCGCGGCAGCACCTCCAGCAGCTTCAGCGCGGCGGGGGTGCGCACCAGCTTGGCTACCGCGGGGGTCGAGCGCACCAGGTAGGGCGCGTTGATGGCCGCCACGCTCGCCACCCGCGAGCCCAGCTCTGCGGCCTGGATCCAGCCCATGTCCAGGGCGCCGGATTGCAGCTGCTGCATCATGGCCGTCTCGTTGCCCAGCTGGCCCGAGTGGAACACGGTCACGCTCAGGCGGCCATCGGTCTCTTTCTTCAGCGCTTCGCCGAACTGCAGCGCGGCGCGGTTCCATGAGTGCCCCGCCGGGGTGATCAGGCCCAGGCGGAATTCCTTGGCATCGGCGGCGAGCACGACGGACGGAAAGCCCAGCGGGGCCGCTGCGGCGGCTGCCGCGGCGGTGGACTGGATGAAGTGGCGGCGGGAAATGGTCATGGTGAACTCCTGGAGGTTGTGCGAGGCAATGCGAAGAGGGCGAAGGGATGGAGCCGCTTACTTGATCAGGGCAAGCGACAGGCTGGGGAACAGGGAGAGCATCACCAGCGCCACGCAGCTGATGAGGAAGAAGGGCAGGGTGACGATGAACATCTTGCCGGGCTTGGCGCCGGTGACGGCGGCCGCGACGAAGAAGCTCAGCCCCACGGGCGGCGACATCAGGCCCAGCACCAGGTTGATCACCACCACCACGCCGAAGTGGCGCGGGTCGATGTGGTAGATGTCGGTGGCGATGGGCAGCAGGATGGGCACGGTCATGATCAGCCCGGGGATGCCGTCGATCACGGTGCCGATGACCAGCAGGATGACGTTGACCAGCAGCAGGAAGGTGATCGGGTCGTGCGCCACGGTCTGGATCCAGGCCGCCACCATCTGCGGCACCTTGCCGTAGATCAGCAGCCAGGAAAACACCGCGGCGGCGGCCACCAGGAACAGCACGATGGCCGAGTAGATGGCCGAGCGCAACAGGATGGCGGGCATGGAGCCGAGCCGGAATTCCTTGGTCACATACCGCCCCACCAGCGCCGCGGCCAGGGCGCCCACGGCGGCCGCTTCGGTCGGATTGGCCAAGCCGCCCAGGATGGAGCCCACGATCACGATCGGGATCAGCAGGGTGGGGCTGGATGTCACCACGGTGCGGGCCCGCTGCGCCAGCGTGCGCCTTTCGCTGCGCGGGTAGTCGTAGATGAAACCCATCAGCGCGATGATGATGAAGAACAGGATGGTGAGCAGGATGCCCGGCAGGATGCCCGCGATGAGCATGTCGCCCACGGCCACCTGTGCCAGCACGCTGTAGACCACGAACATCACCGAAGGTGGAATGATCGGCCCCAGCATGCCGCCGTAGACCGTGAGGCCGGCGGCGAAGGTCTTGTCGTAGCCCTGCTTTTCCATCTCGGGCACCATCACCTGGGACATGATGGCCACCTGGGCCGTGGCCGAGCCGATGATGGACGAGACCAGCATGTTGGCCAGGATGTTCACGTAGGCCAAGCCCCCCTTGACGGAGCCGACGAAGGCCATCGACATGTCCACCAGGCGGCGCGTGATGCCGCCGCTGTTCATAATCTCGCCGATCAGGATGAACAGCGGAATGGCGATGAGCCCATAGCTGTCCACCCCCGCGAACATCTGCATGGGAAAGGACTGGAACAGCACGGTGTTGCCGGTGCTGAAGATGTACGCGATGCCCGAGATGCACAGGCACACGCCGATGGGCACGCCCACCATGAGGGCCGCGCAGAAGAAGAGGGAAGTGAACATGGGGCGGGCTCCGGGGTCAGTTCACGGCGTCGGCGCTGACGACGTCGAAACCAGGGTGGCTGCGGCGCGGTGCCAGGCCCATGTCCTCGATGAGGTTGGCCAGCGCGTGCAGCGTGAAGGTGAGGGAAAACAGCGGCAGGATCAGCTGCAGCACCCAGGTGGGCCAGTTCAGGGTCTGGGTGCGCTCGGTATAGAGGAAGTTGAAGGTCTCGGCACCGAATTCCTTGGCGTCGAAGCCGTAGCGGGCGATGCCCACCGGGTCCATCCACAGCCAGCACATCACCAGCATGGCGATGCCAAACAGCAGCACCCCCGTGGTGGCGATGACCTTGGCCGCCTTGGCCCATTTCTCGGAGAGCTTCTCGGTCAGCATGCCCACCGCGAAGTCCATGCGCAGCCGTGTCATCACCGAGGCCCCCACGAAGGTCAGCCAGACCACGGTGTAGACCGCCGCTTCGTCGATCCAGTAAATGGGAAAGCCGGTGTAGCGGGTGGCCACGTTCAGCAGGATCAGCGCCACCAGCAAGGTCATCAGGCCGGTGAGGCAGTTGCGCTCCGCGCGCAGCACCAGGCTGGACAGGGCGAGGACCGCGCGGGCCGGCGCTGCGGGCGCGGGCCCGCCGGGTGGGGTGGGAGAGGCGGTGGCGGTGGACATGGGGTGGACTCCGTGGTCTGGGTGTCGGGAATGGGGCGCCGGTTTAAATATCTTCTTGATATATGTAGAAGCAAGATGAATGCCCGCGGGTGGCGCGCGTACCGGTCGGCGCGCCCGCGCTGCCGGGTTCAGCCTGCCATCGCGAGGATCTCTTCGTAGAGGGCGCGCGGCACCGCCGCGCCCTCGGCCAGGCTGAGCGCCCGGGCGGCGAAGCGGCGCTGCGAGGGCAGCCGGGCGCCCTGGCCGGTGATGGCATCGAACATCGCCTCGGCACGCGCCTGGTGGGGGGCCGCATCGCCGCCCGCAAACTGGGCGGGGTCGAAGGCCAGCACCAGTTCGCCATGCAGGGGCGTGGCGCCGGCGCCCGCGTCGTGGGCGATGGATTCGCGGCTGGTCCAGTCGCCGATCAGCGTGCCGGCCATGAGCTCGACCATGGTGGCCAGGGCCGAGCCCTTGTGCCCGCCAAAGGTGCGCATGGCGCCCCGGGCCACGGCCACCGGATCGGTGGAAGGCCGGCCCTGGCCGTCCACCCCGCAGCCCTCGGGCAGGGGCTGGCCCGCGCGGCGGTGCAGCTCCAGGTCGCCGCGCGCGATGGCGCTGGTGGCGAAGTCGAACACATAGGGGTGGGGCCCCGGGCGTGGCCAGCCGAAGGCGATGGGGTTGGTGCCGAAGACGGGCTGGTGCCCGCCGGCCGGCGCCACCCAGGCGTGGCTGGGCGTGAGTGCCAGGGCCGCCAGGCCGTGGGCGGTGAGGGCCTCGATCTCGGGCCACAGTGCCGAGAAGTGCACGCAGCGGTTGATGACCAGCGCACCCATGCCGTGGCGGCGGGTGGCCTCCACCAGCGCGGGCAGGCCTTGTTCGAAAGCCAGGGGTGAAAACGCCCCCTGGGCGTCCACCCGCACCACCGGGCCGGCGCCCGCCTGCAGCACTGGCAGGGCCTGCAGCTCCACCTTGCCGGTGCGCACCGTGTGGGCACAGCTGGTGAGCCGGTAGACGCCGTGCGACTGGCAGGCATCACGCTGCCCGGCCACGATGACGCGGGCCATGGCGCCCGCGTGGGCTTCGCCCAGGCCCAGACGCAGCAGCACGGCACGCGCCAGGGCCATCAGGTCGTCCAGGGGGACGTGCACCATCGCGGAGCTGGCGGGGGCGGGAAGGGGAGTGGTGTCGTTCATGGGCGGATGCCGGTGGATTCGTCCACCGGGATGGGGCATTGCGCCAGCGTGCCGATGCGCGCGGGCGCCAGCAGATGGCGGGGTGGGGCGGGCGTCCAGCCGAACAGCGCATGGGTGGCGGCACCACACACGCGGCCCTGGCAGGCGCCCATGCCGCAGCGCGTGTGCAGCTTGGCGTCGATCCAGCTGCTGCGGGAGGCCAGCTCGCGCAAGGGCACGTCTTCGCAGCGGCAGACGAGGGTGTCCGGGGCGGCCAGCTGGCGCACCGCCTCGCCGAGCTCGAACTGGGTGCGCAGCAGGTCCGCGAAACCTTGCCAGCGGGCCAGGGCGGCTTGGCGGGCCTGGGCCCGGGCCGTGTCGCCCGCGGCGGCATGCCCCGCGATGGCGCCCTGTGCCAGCGCGCGTTCGCTGCCGCCAAAGCCGGTGCATTCCCCTGCGGCATACACATGGGGCACGCTGGTGGCCATGAGGCTGTCCACCTGCAGGCCTTGGCGATCGTTGAGCGCGCAGCCCAGCAGTTGGCCCATCTGGGTGTTGGGCACCAGCCCAAAGCCGCAGGCAAGCCGGTCGCAGGCCAGGGTTTCCTGGCGCGTGCCGCGCTGGATCCGCACGGCCTCCAGCCGGCCCTGGCCCTGTGCATGCAGCACGTGGCTGGAGGCGCGCCAGTGGTGGTTGAACAGGGTCGTTGCCTGCAGCGCCTTGGCGGGCCAGCGCGGCAGCTGCAGCGCGAAGGCGGCCAGGGCCCGCCAGGAAGCCTGTTCGGCAATGCGGATGACCTGGGCGCCGGCCTTGCGGGCGGTGTCGGCGCAGGCCAGCAGCAGGGGACCGGTGCCGGCCACCACGATGCGCTGGCCCTGCACCGGCAAGCCGGCCTTGATCAGCGCCTGCAGTCCGCCGGCGCCGGTCACGCCGGGTAGCGTCCAGCCGGGAAAGGGCAGCAGCAGCTCCCGTGCTCCGTTGCACAGCACCAGGCGGTGGCTGTGCTGGATCCAGCCCTGTTCGGCGTCTTCCAGCAGCAAGGCGGGGGCATCTTGCGGCGCCGAGGGGCCACCCAGCCCCACCACGCGCGTGCCGCACAGCAGGCGGATGTTCGGGTAGCGCTCCAGCGCCTCGCGGTGCTGGCGAGCGAGCGGGGGCAGGGTGCTGCCGGGGCCGTCGCGCCAGATCTGTCCGCCGGGATGGATGTTGTCGTCCACGAGGGTGATGGCAAGGCCCCGGGGCGCCGCCGCCAGGGCGGCCGCCATGCCGGCGGGACCGGCGCCGATGATCAGCAGATCGCAGCGCTGGTGGGGGGTCATGGCATGCCTGCCTGCGGCTGGCCGCGTGTGTCGATCACCATGCCGTCGGTGCACAGGGTCTGGCAGGCCAGGCGCTGGCGGCCGTCCACAAGCACCCGGCACTCGTGGCAGATGCCCATGCCGCAGAAAGGCGCACGGCGCTCGCCGGTGACCGACGTGCGGGCGCAGCCCGGAGGCAGCAGGGCCAGGGCCGCCGCGACGCTGTGGCCCGGTGCCAGCTCGATGGTGGTGCCGTCGATGACGGCGTGTACCAGGGGAGTGGATGTGCTCATGCCGCCAGGCCTTCCAGGCTGAAGCGCTGCGCCGCGAAGGGGGCGGGGTCCAGGGGCAGGGGGCCACCGGTCAGCTGCGCCGCCAGTAACTCGGCGGTGGCGGGGGCGGTGGTCACGCCCAGGCCTTCGTGGCCCACGGCCAGCCAGAGCTGGTCGCGGGTGGGGTGGCGCCCGATGATGGGCAGGCTGTCGGGCGTGGTGGCGCGAAATCCCGTCCAGGTGCGGATGGCGTTCAGCCCGGCCAGGCCGGGCATGTAGTCCAAGGCGCGGCGCAGCATCCGGGCCAGCACGTCCTGGTCGATGGCCGGGTCGGTGGTGTCGAACTGGCGCGATGAGCCCAGCAGCAGTTGCCCGGTGGGCCGGGGCTGCAGGTTGAACGCCACGGAGGTGCCGTCGGTCTGGTGGGCGTTGCTGATGTAGCCCAGCTCCACCAGCTGGTGCCGCACCACGCCGGGGTAGCGGTCGGTGATGAGCAGGTGGCCCTTCTTGGGCCGGATGGGGAGCTCGGGGCACAAGCGCGTGGCATGGATGCCGGCGGCCAGCACCACGGCCTGGGCTTCGCGCCAGCTGCCGTCCACCAGCTGCACCCGGCCGCCCTCGATGCGGCATGCCTCGGCCTGCTCGACGCGGATCTGGCGCGGTGCCTGCTGCAGCAGCCACTGGGCGGCATTGGGGGCATACACCACGCTGTCGCCGGGCACCTTCAGTGCGCCCCGCAGTCCGGGGCGCAGGGCGGGTTCCAGGCGCCGCAGGGTGGCGGCGTCCAGCAGTTCACAGGGCAGGCCGTGGCGCTGCAGGCGCTGGGCTTTTTCTTCGGCGCCGGCCATCTCGGCGTCGTTGGCGGCCAGCCAGAGCGTGCCGCAGTTGGTGTAGGCGCAGCCAGGCTGGTCGGCCGTCATCCGTGGTCCCCACGCATGCCAGAGCGCCAGGGATGCCTGGCTCAGCGCCAGCTCGGCGGGGTTGTCGTCCATCACCACCAGGTGGCCCATGCCGGCCGCCGTGGCGCCGCCCAGCCGGGCGTCCAGCACCAGCACATGCAGGCCACGGCCTGCGAGGACATGGGCGCAGGCCGCGCCGACGATGCCTGCTCCGATGACGATGACGTCCGCGTGTCGCATGGTGCCTGCCGGGTGGGTGTGCCTGAAAAGGGGGGCTTAGAGCCGGATGCCCCAGCCGAAGGGGTCGCTGGCCTCGATCAGCAGCGTGGCCTCGGCGCTCATGTGGGCCGTGCCGCGCAGCGTGGGGATGATCCTGCCGGCCTGGGTGTCGGGTTCGTAGCGCGCCTCGAAGCTGCTGCCGATGATGCTGGCCTGGCGCCACGCTTGGCCGGGCTGCAGCGTGCCGTCGGCCGCCAGGCAGGCCAGCTTGGCGCTGGTGCCGGTGCCGCAGGGCGAGCGGTCGTAGGCGCGGCCCGGGCAGAGCACGAAGTTGCGGCTGTCGGCCACGTCGTCGTCGGCAAAGAGCTCGATGTGGTCGATCTCGCCGCCGTTGTCGCCGCGGACGCCCTGGTCCTTCAGGGCCTGCTGGATGGCGCTGGTGTAGTCGGTCAGCGCCTGCAGGTTGTCGCTGGCCACGCGCTGGCCGTGCCCGCTCATCAGAAAGAACCAGTTGCCGCCCCAGGCCACGTCGCCCGTGACGGTGCCGATGCCAGGCACCGTGAGCGACAGGCCCTGGTGCAGCCGGTAGGCCGGCACGTTGCGCACGCTGACCGAGCCGTCCTCGTGCAGCGTGGTCATCACCGTGCCCACGGGCGTCTCGATGCCGTGCTCGCCCGGCTCGATGCGGCCCAGGTAGGCCAGCGAGGCCACCAGGCCGATGGTGCCGTGGCCGCACATGCCGAGGTAGCCGGTGTTGTTGAAGAAGATCACGCCCGCCGCATTGGCCGGGTTCTGCGGCGCGCACAGCAGCGCGCCCACGATCACGTCGTTGCCGCGCGGCTCGAGCACCGTGGCCGCGCGCCAGGCATCGTGCTGGCTGGCCAGCAGGGCGCGGCGCTCGGCCATGCTGCCGGTGCCCAGGTCGGGAAAGCCGCCCACCACGAGCCGCGTGGGTTCACCCCCGGTGTGGGAGTCGAGGATCTGTATGCGTTGCATGCGGGTGTCGTGGGTCATGGTCGGTCACATCGCAGAAAGGTGCAGGCATCGTAGCGGCGGGCCGCCACGATTTCGCGGCGGAGTTTCAATAGCTGGCCAGCGGCACGGGGGCGGCGTTCTTGAACGTGAGCACCGTGATGGGAGCCTGCTTGAGGTTGCCCTTGTCGTCGTAGGCATAGGTGCCCGCCACGCCCTGGTGGCTGCCCTGGAGCATCTGCGCGCCGACCTTGGCGGGTTCCACGGACTGGGCTTTCTGCATGGCATCGGCCATGAACATCACCTGGTCGTAGTAGGAAGCCGCGTAGGCATCGGCATCCAGCTTGAAGCGCGCCTTGTATTTCGCCTTGAAGGCCGGGCCGCTCGCGGCCTTGTCGAGCATGGTGCCGCCCTGGGCGCAGAACACGGTGTCGTTCACCGCTTCGCCACCGAGCTTGCCGACCTCGGGGCTGCACAGCGTGTCGCCACCCAAGAGCTTGGCCGTGAGGCCCAGCTGCTTCATCTGCCGCGCCATGGGCGCGGCCTGCGGGGCGTAGCCGCCAAAGAAGATGGCCTGCGGCTGCTTGCCCTTGAGGCTGGTGAGGATGGACAGGAAATCGGTGGACTTGTCGGTCGTGAACTCCTGGCCCACCACGGTCAGGCCCTGCTTCTTCGCCTCCTTGGTGAACTGGTCGGCCACGCCCTGGCCGAAGGCGGTGCGGTCGTCGATCACCGCCACCTGCTTGACCTTGAGCACCTGGGCGGCATACACGGCCATGTTCGAGCCGATCTGGGTGTCGCTGGCGATGATGCGGAACAGGTTCTTGTAGCCGTTCTCGGTGACCTTGGGGTTGGTGCCCACGGTGGAGACCATGGCCCCGCCTTCGCTGTAGACACGTGAGGCGGGAATGGCCACGCCCGAGCAGTACGGTCCCATGACGAACTTCACGCCGCTGTCCACCAGCTTCTGCGCCACGCTCACTCCGGTGCGGGCGTCGCACTGGTCGTCCTCGGACACGAGGTCGAACTTCAGGGTCTTGCCCCCCACCACGATCTTCTTCGCGTTGAGCTCCTCGACGGCCAGGCGCACGCCGTTCTCGTTGTCCTTGCCCGCGAAGGCATTGGGGCCAGAGAGCGGGCCGCTGTGGCCGATCTTGACCAGCTGTTCCTGGGCGCCGGCATGTGTGGCCAGCATCAGCGCCGCAATGGCGGCGGGCGTCAGGGTCCGAAATCCGAAAGATGCACGTGTCATGGGAAACCTCTTGTGTGTGCGAAGGGGAAGGGCCGCTGTTGTCTCCTGCGGCCCGGGGGGCAGCCTGTCGGTCGGTACCGTCTCAGGCCACGGACTGGTACTCGGCGGGGCGTGTGTCCAGCGCCTTCCTGACGATGCGCTCGATGAAGGCGCGCTCCTCGCCAATCAGGGGCAGGCGCGGGCGGCGCATGTGCTCGGTGCCCACACCCACCAGCAGGTCGATCAGCTTGAGGTTCTGCACGAGCTTGGTGGAGACGTCGAGATGCAGCATGGGCGTCATCCATTGGTAGAGCTTGAGTGCCTCGGCAAAGCGGCCGGCCTTCATCAGGTCGTACAGCGCCACGGTCTCGCGCGGGAAGGCGCAGCCCACGCCGGCCAGCAGGCCGTCGCAGCCCAGCGCCAGGCCCTCGTAGGCCAGGTCGTCCACGCCCAGGAAGATCTGGTAGCGGTCGCCCAGCGCGATGCGCAGGTCGGTCACGCGGCGGATGTTGTCGGTGCTTTCCTTGATGGCTTCGATCCACTTGCAGTCCGCCAGCTCGGCGAAGTGCTCGGGCTTGAGGTCCACGCGGTAGGCCACCGGGTTGTTGTAGACCATCACCGGCTTCTGCGCGGCCTCGGCTATGGTGCGCACGTTCAGCATGGCTTCGCGCGCGTCGGCGACGTAGATCACCGAGGGCATGACCATGTAGCCAGCCACTCCGAGCTTGTTGCCGCCGTCGATGTAGCGCAGGGCGTCCCGGGTGCTGGTCTCCGAGACATTCGCCAGCACGGGGATGCGGCCGTCGGCGGCTTCCAGTGCGATCTTGGCGACCTGCAGCTTTTCTTCCAGCGAGAGGGTGCTGGCTTCACCCAGCGAGCCGCAGGTCACCAGGCCGTGGATGCCGTTGCGGATCTGGAAGTCGATGTGGCGCGCCGTGCCTTCGGCATCGATGCTCTCGTCGGCGTGGAACTTGGTGGTGATGGCGGGGAAGATGCCTTGCCAGCGGGGATGGTTCATGGATGGGCTCCTGAGGAAAAAGAAGGATGGGAAAAGGGCGGGGGTGGGTGGTGACGATGAAGTAGCGTTGCTTTAAATATATTAAGAAGATATTTAAAATATCTTGTCAGGGTATTTAGCATCTTGCGTGCCAGCCGGATTTGCGCTTGGATGGTCCCAAAGCGGGTGTCCCGGGCGTCGGCATGCCCCGCAGCGGGGCGCGGGCGGCCCCAGCGCAGTGCGCGGGGTGGGTGAATGCCCGGCGCAGGTGCGCCCAGGGCCCGGGCCTGGCCGAGGTGTCCCCGCACCCGGTTGCCCGGTTGCCCGGTCGACCTATCGGCAGGCAGCCCGTGCCCGGGCGGCATTGAATGAAGGGGCCTCCAGGGCCGGAGGCCGGTTCAGGCCGCCGTCTCGATAGAATCCGTGGTTCTCCCCATAAACCGGGTGGCCGCGCCGCGTGCGCGAGGCCCCTCACTGATCCAGGCCTGTTGCCCCTTTTCGCACATGACCCACAACACCACGCCTTCGTTCTCGGTTGCCGACATCCGCAAGTCCTTCCTGGATTTCTTTGCCTCCAAGGGCCACACCATCGTGGCCTCGAGCTCGCTGGTGCCGGGCAACGACCCCACGCTGATGTTCACCAACTCCGGCATGGTGCAGTTCAAGGACGTGTTCCTGGGCACCGACAAGCGCCCCTACAACCGCGCCGTGTCGGTGCAGGCCTGCCTGCGCGCCGGCGGCAAGCACAATGACCTGGAGAACGTGGGCTACACCGCGCGCCACCACACCTTCTTCGAGATGCTGGGCAACTGGAGCTTTGGCGACTACTTCAAGCGCGAGTCGCTGAAATGGGCCTGGGAACTTCTCACCACCGTGTACAAGCTGCCGCCCGAGCGCCTGTTGGCCACCGTGTACGAAGAGGACGACGAAGCCTACGACATCTGGACCAAGGAAATCGGCCTGCCGCCAGAGCGCGTGATCCGCATCGGCGACAACAAGGGCGGCCGCTACAAGTCCGACAACTTCTGGATGATGGCCGACACCGGTCCCTGCGGCCCCTGCAGCGAGATCTTCTACGACCACGGCGACCACATTCCCGGCGGCCCCCCCGGCAGCCCCGATGAAGACGGCGACCGCTTCATCGAGATCTGGAACAACGTGTTCATGCAGTTCGACATGGCCGAAGACGGCTCGGTCACGCCGCTGCCCGCGCCCTGCGTGGACACGGGCATGGGCCTGGAGCGCCTGGCCGCGATCCTGCAGCACGTGCACAGCAACTACGAGATCGACCTGTTCGACGCGCTGATCAAGGCCGCCGGCCGCGAGACCGGCGTGGCCGACCTGAACAACAAGAGCCTGCGCGTGATCGCCGACCACATCCGCGCCACCGCCTTCCTGGTGAGCGACGGCGTGATCCCCAGCAACGAAGGCCGCGGCTACGTGCAGCGCCGCATCGTGCGCCGCGCCATCCGCCACGGCTACAAGCTGGGCAAGAAGACGCCGTTTTTCCACAAGCTGGTGGGCGAGCTGGTGCGCCTGATGGGCGACGCCTACCCCAAGCTGCGCGAGCAGGAGCAGCGCATCACCGACGTGCTCAAGGCCGAGGAAGAGCGCTTCTTCGAGACCCTGGCCAATGGCATGGAGATTCTGGACGCAGCCCTGGGCGGTGGCGCCAAGGTGCTGCCCGGCGACGTGGCCTTCAAGCTGCACGACACCTACGGCTTCCCGCTGGACCTGACCAACGACGTGTGCCGCGAGCGCGACGTCGAGGTGGACGAGGCCGGTTTCAAGGTCGCCATGGAAAAACAGAAGGCCCAGGCCCGCGCCGCTGGCAAGTTCAAGATGGACAAGGCGCTGGAGTACACCGGCGCGGCCAACCAGTTCACCGGCTACGAACACCTGGCGGAAACTGCAAAGATCGTAGCTATCTACGTGGACGGGACAAGCGCTGCCGCCCTGAAGAGTGGTCAAAACGGCGTGGTGGTGCTCGACACGACCCCGTTCTATGCCGAAAGCGGCGGCCAGGTGGGCGACGAAGGCGTCATCACCAGTGGCTCGGCCCGCTTCGCGGTGGGCGACACGCTCAAGATCAAGGCCGACGTGTATGGCCACCACGGCACGCTCGAAGAGGGCACCCTGAACGTGGGCGACACCGTGCAGGCCCAGGTGAACACGGCCGTGCGTGCGGCCACGGTGCGCAACCACTCGGTGACGCACATCATGCACAAGGCCCTGCGCGAAGTGCTGGGCGGCCACGTGCAGCAAAAGGGCAGCCTGGTCAATGCCGACCGCACCCGCTTCGACTTCACGCACAACGGCGCCGTAACCGCAGCGGAAATCCGCGAGGTGGAGCGCCGCGTGAACGAGGAAATCCTGGCCAACCAGCCCACGCAGGCCCGCGTGATGGACATCGAGTCGGCCCAGAAGACCGGTGCCGTGATGCTGTTCGGCGAGAAATACGGTGAAACCGTGCGCGTGCTGGACATCGGCACCAGCCGCGAACTGTGCGGCGGCACGCACGTGCAGCGCACCGGCGACATCGGCCTGTTCAAGGTGGTCGCCGAAGGCGGCGTGGCCGCGGGCGTGCGCCGTATCGAAGCCGTGACCGGCGCCAACGCGCTCGCCTACCTGCAGCAGCTTGAAGACACCGTGACCCAGGCCGCCGGTACGCTGAAGGCCCCCGTGAGCGAACTCAATGGCCGGATCGCCCAGGCACTCGACAACGCGCGCGCGCTGGAGAAGGAAGTGGCGGCGCTCAAGGGCAAGCTGGCGTCCAACCAAGGCGACGAGCTGGTGAACCAGGCCGTCGATGTGAAGGGCCTCAAGGTACTGGCCGCTGCCTTGCCCGGCGCCGACGCCAAGACCCTGCGCGACACCATGGACAAGCTCAAGGACAAGCTCAAGACCGCCGCGATCGTGCTGGCCGCCGTCGATGGCGACAAGGTGCAGATCGCCGCCGGCGTCACGGCCGACAGCGTGGGCCGCCTGAAGGCGGGCGAGCTGGTCAACTTCGTGGCCCAGCAAGTGGGCGGCAAGGGCGGCGGCAAGCCCGACATGGCCATGGCGGGCGGCACCGATGCCTCCAGCCTGCCCGCGGCGCTCGCCTCGGTGGCCGGCTGGGTGGCGCAGAAAATCTGAGGACCTGGACGCCCTGCGGAGCGGTGGTCCGGGCGGCCACCGCCGAGCGGCGAAATAGGGGATGACGGGCCACCGCCTTTCCCCCTACATTGGTGCGCATGGACACCCTGCGCGAAAGCCCGCCAGAGCCCGTGCCAGGCCATGGCGCCCGCTCCAGCCCCTCCTCAGCCCCGGGGGCTGACGGACTGCCCTGGTGGCGGCGCATCACCGTTCCGTTCGAGGTGGTGATCGCCTCGGTGGTGGTGTCCGCCATGCTGCTGCTCACGGTGGTGCTGGTCTACCAGGTGGGTACCAGCGCGCGGGAGGCGATCATCGCGGCCTCGGACGACAGCGCCCGGCACATCAGCCAGCTGATCAGCGAAAGGGTGCACCACATCGTGGACCCCGCCGATGCCACGATCCGGCTGCTCGCGTTCGATCCCATTGCCTCGGCGACCAGCCTGCAGGCCCGGCTGCGCCGCCTGCCGGTGTTTGCGCGCCTGCTGGAGCAAAATCCCTTGCTGTCGGCGGTTTTCATCGGATATGCCGACGGGCAGTTCCTGCTGGTGCGACCGCTGCGCGATGCGCAGCTGCGCACGCGGCTGGACGCGCCGGCGCAGGCCGCGTTCCTGCTCCAGTCGATGGCCCGCGAGCGCGGCACCACAGGCCTGGTGGGGCGCTGGAGCTACTACGACGCGCAGCTGCGCCTGCTCGAATCCTCCGTGCGCCCTGGCTACCTCTACGATCCCCGCTCGCGCCCCTGGTACGCCGAAGCGGCAGACAAGAACACACAGATACTGACCGCGCCCTATGTGTTCTTCACCACGCAGGAGGTGGGGGTCACGCTGAGCCAGCCCAGCGAGGACGGGCGCGCCGTGATCGGCCTGGACGTGGCGCTCACCGACCTCGGGAGGGAGATTGGCAGCCTGCGGCTGATGCCCCGCACCGAGATCGCCGTGGTGGACCCGGCCCAGCGCGTGCTGGCGTATCCGGACATGTCGCGCGTGCTGCTGCGCGAGGGTGGGGAGACCAGCCTCAAGCTGCGCACGCTGAAGGAGCTGGGTGTGCCCAGCCTGCAGGCCCTGGGCGGCGGGGGGGCGGCGAAGGGGCCGTCGCGCCGCTTCATGGCCGATGACGAGGAGTGGCTCGCCACGGTGCTTCCCCTGAAATCGCAGCGCTGGCAGGGGCTGCACATCCTGATGGCGATCCCCACCGCCGAACTGCTGGCGGATGTGAATCAGAACCTGTGGCGCCAGGTATGGCTGTCCCTGGGGCTCATCGTGCTGATGCTGCCCGTGGGATGGATGGCCGGGCGGCGCGTGGGGCGCAGCCTTTCGGGGCTGGCCACCCAGGCGCAGGCGCTGGCGCGGTTCGATTTCCGGCGGCCAGCGCACCGCCTGTCGCCCGTGCGCGAGGTGCGCGAACTGGGCCAGGTGATGGACCGCATGTCGGACACCATCCAGGAGTTTCTGCACATCACCCACCACATCAGTGCCGAGTCGCGCATGGAGCTCATGCTGTCCAGCGTGCTCTACGAACTGGTGCGTGCCACCAGCTGCACGGGCGGGGCGGTGTACCTGGTGGAGGAGCAGCGGGCGGGGCTGCTGCGCACGGCGCGGTACTGCGAAGACCCCGAGCACCAGCCACGGTACCCGGACCACCTGCCCATGGTGCATTTCATCAACCATGCCGAGCCGCAGCCCGGCGACCAGGAGGAGGGCGATGGGGACGCCATGCCCCAGCGCGTGCTGCGCGTGCAGTTGCGCACGCGCGATGGGCAACCCCTGGGCCTGCTGGTGCTGCGCTACCTGTCGGACCCGCGGCAGGAGGATGTCCATTTCCGGGCGTTTGTCGAGAAGCTGTCCGGCACCTTGTCGGTGGCGATTGAAACGCGCGGCCTGATCGAGGGGCAAAAGAAGCTGTTCGACGCCGTCATCCGCCTGCTGGCCGATGCCATCGATGCGAAAAGCCCCTACACGGGGGGCCACTGCGAGCGTGTGCCGCAATTGGCCGAATCCCTCATGCAGCGCATGTGCGAGGCGAAGGAGGGGCCTTTCGCGCAGGTGGCGATGACCGATGCCGAACGCTACGAGTTCCGTCTGGGCGCCTGGCTGCACGACTGCGGCAAGGTCACCAGCCCCGAGCACATCATCGACAAGGCCACCAAGCTGGAGGCGCTGTACAACCGCATCCACGAGGTGCGCATGCGCTTCGAGGTGCTGTGGCGCGATGCCGAGCTGGACTACTGGAAGCAGCATGTCTCCGGCGTGGACCCGGTGCGCCTGCAGCGCGAGCTGCTGCAGCGGCGCGACCGGCTGCAGGAAGAGTTCGCCTTCGTGGCGCGATGCAACGTAGGGGGCGAATTCATGGCCGATGCGGACGTGCAGCGGCTCGCCGGGATTGCCCGCCAGGTGTGGCAGCGGCATTTCGACGACCGGCTGGGCCTGTCGATGGCGGAGATGGGGCGCCTGGCGGACGTGCCGGTGCGCCCCCTGCCCGCCAACGAGCCCCTGCTGGCCGACCGGGCCGAGCACATCGTGCCCTGGGGTTCCCGGCGCCCGCCGGTGGAGGCGGGCAACCCGGCCAACAAATGGGGCTTCGACATGGCGCTGCCGTCCCAGGAGGCGCATCTGGGCGAGTTGCACAATCTGTCGATACGGCGCGGAACCCTGACCGCGGAAGACCGCTTCAAGATCAACGACCATATCGTGCAGACCATCGTCATGCTCAGCGGCCTGCCGTTTCCGCCGCACCTGGCGCGTGTGCCGTCCATCGCGGGCTCGCACCATGAAAAGCTCGATGGCACCGGGTACCCGCGGCGCCTCAAGGCGGCGCAGCTGACACTGGCGGACCGCGTGATGACGCTGGCCGACATCTTCGAGGCGCTGACGGCGGCGGACCGTCCGTACAAGGCCCCCAAGACCTTGTCCGAGTCGCTCCGGATCATGGCCCACATGGTGCGTGACCGCCATATCGATGCCGAGGTGTTCCGCTTCTTCCTGTCCAGCGGGGTGTGGCTGGACTACGCCGAGCGCTTCCTGCCTGCCGCGCAGCGCGATGCGGTGGATGTGCCGGCCCTCGTGGCGTCGCTGGACTGACGGCGCGCGCCGGGTACGGGCGCTGCCTCCTTCGAGCGGCTGCGGCGCGATGGCTGCCGCCGGGGAACGCCGCGCGAGACAGCCGGCCGCTTGCTAGAACAGCTCGACGTCGTCGTTGGCGACCTTGGCGGACAGATGGCCGGTGGCCACCAGTTCATCGTAGAAGCAGACCTGGTTGCGGCCATGTTCCTTGGCGTAGTAAAGCGCCTGGTCGGCCTGGCCCAGTATTTCCACCGGCGAGCCCCGGGCCGTGCTCACGAAGCCCAGGCTCACGGTGACCTGGCCCACCTGGGGAAAAGGGTACTCCTGCACCGCCAGACGAAAGCGGTTGAAGACCCGGTGGGCCGTGCTCAATGTGGTGGAGCGCAGCAGCACCACGAACTCTTCGCCGCCAAAACGGAAGATGCGGTCATGGCTGCGGAACGAACTGCGCAGGATGTTGGCAATGAGGATCAGCACCTCGTCGCCATACAGGTGGCCGAAGCGGTCGTTCACCAGCTTGAAATGGTCGATGTCCACCACCGCCAGCCACTGCTGCACCGGTTCGCCGGGCAATGAGCCTTCTTCAGGCGGGAACGATTCGGTCAGGGGCCCCGAACGGCTGCTGGCCAGCCCGCTCACGGCGTGGCGCGAGAACTGTTCGTCGAAGGTCTTGCGGTTGAACAGGCCCGTGAGCGCGTCGCGTTCGCTGTAGTCGAGCAGGCTCTGGTAGTTCTGGTAGACCTGGAACACGCCCTTGAGCACTTCGAGCTTGTGCGCCGAGAACGGGCGGGAGTGCGTGATTTCCAGGCAGGTGTTGACCTTGTCGTGCATCCACACCGGCAGCCAGAGCACATGGCGGCCCTTGCGCGGCGAGGCCAGCGCGCTGTCGCCGTGGCTCGCGACGCATTCGCGCAGGGCGGGATACTGGTCCAGCGTTTCCCGCCGGGGGTCTGCGGCGGCTTCCGAGTCGGTGGACACCAAGTGCCCCTCTTCCACCCAGGTGCGTGGACGCACGTGGGGCACGCCGGCATGCGTGAACAGCTCCAGGGCCCTGACTTCAACGATGCCGCTGAGCTTTTGCAGCGTGGACAGCACCGACACCTCCAGCCGCAGGTGGTCGCGGTGGCCGGTCATCTCAACCAGGTTCTGAAGAATGGGCTTCATGGGTGGTGTACGGTGGGCCGGCGCGGTCATGTTGTCAATGGCGTCGCACGAACACAACATCCCACACACCGTGCCCCAGCCGCAGGCCGCGGTTCTCGAACTTGGTGAGGGGCCGGTAGCCGGGTTGCGGGGCGAAGCCCGTGGCGGTGTTCTGGAGCCGGGGCTCGGCGGCCAGTACCTGCAGCATCTGCTCGGCATAGGGCTGCCAGTCCGTGGCGCAATGCAGGTAGCCGCCGGGCTTCAGCCGCGCGGCCAGCTTGGCCACCAGGGGCGCCTGGATCAGGCGGCGCTTGTTGTGTTTCTTCTTGTGCCAGGGGTCGGGGAAGAAGATGTGCACGCCATCCAGGCTGCCTTCGGGCAGCATGTGGTCGATCACCTCCACGGCATCGTGCTGCAGGATGCGGATGTTGGTCAGCCCCTGCTCGCCGATGCGCTTGAGCAGGGCGCCCACGCCGGGTTCGTGCACTTCGCAGCACAGGAAGTTGTCGTCCGGGCGGACCCCGGCGATATGGGCCGTGGCCTCGCCCATGCCGAACCCGATCTCCAGCACCAGCGGGGCCGTGCGGCCAAAGGCCGCGGTGGCATCCAGCGGCGCGGGCGCATAGGGCAGGATGAAGCGGGGCCCCAGGTCTTCAAAGGCCTTGGCCTGGCCCGTCGTGGTGCGGCCGGCGCGGCGCACGAAGCTCTTGATGGTCTTGGGATGGCTCACGCCGGCGGGGGCTCCACCAGTTGTCGTGGAGGCCGCAGAGGGCGCGGCTGGCGCGGCGGCGGGGGTGGAGGCGTTGTGGGTCAGTTCGGTCACGGTGCGACATTGTAGTTTCGTCGCCACGCTGCCACCCAGAGGGTCAGCGCATCCGAGATGCAACGGGTGTTCGGATCTGTCAGCGGCGGCAGGCCCAGCACCTGCGCGGCCCCGGCCAGTGCCTGCAGGGGGACGGCCAGCTCCAGCGCCCGGGCCCCGTTCTGCTTGGACAGCTTTTCGCCGTTCTCGCCGCACACCAGCGGCGTGTGCAGGTAGCGGGGCGTGGGCACGCCCAGGGCCTGCTGCAGCAGGATCTGCCGGGGCGTGTTGTCGGCCAGGTCCTCGCCGCGCACGACATGGGTCATGCCCTGGTCCGCATCGTCCACGACGACCGCGAGCTGGTAGGCCCAGAGCCCGTCGGCCCGGCGCAGCACGAAGTCGCCCACGGCATGGGCAACGTCCTGCCGCTGTGTGCCCAGGCGGCGGTCCTGCCAGTCGAGGATGCCCGATGCTATCGAATATGTAGCTGCTCGCGATTGATCCGTATGCGCCAGGGCCTGATCTGGCTGAAACTCTGTGGCATTGAAGCGCCAGGAGCGGCCGGTGCGCCCGTGCAGGCCGTGGCGGCAGGTGCCGGGGTAGGGGAGTGCCGCATGCCGCTCGCGTGCATGGCCCAGGGCCGCCTGGGCTTCTTCGATGTCCTTGCGCGAGCAGGCGCAGGGGTAGGCATGGTGCTGCGCGATCAACTGGTCCAGCGCCCGCTGGTACAGCGCGCCGCGGGTGGATTGCCAGACTGGCGGCGCATCGGGCACCAGGCCGCAGGTGGCCAGCTGCCGCAGGATGAACTCACCGGCGCCGTCCACGCAGCGTGGCGTGTCCACGTCCTCGATGCGCACCAGCCAGCGCCCCTCGTGGGCCTGGGCGTCGAGCCAGCTGGCCAGTGCGGCCACCAGCGAGCCCGCGTGCAGCGGGCCCGTGGGAGAGGGCGCGAACCGGCCGGTGTAGCGGGGCCCCGCGGCCACGCCCGCCGTCATGCCACCGCGAGTGCCAGCTCCAGGCCCGACACGAAGGCATCCTCCACCCGGTGGCCCAGGCACCAGTCGCCGCAGGCGCCCAGGCCCATGCCCGCGTCCCACAGGTGGCTGCGGCCCAGCGGGTGCGTGGTTTGCGCGTAGCGCCAGCGGCGCGTGTCGGCATGGGCGGGTTCGGCCCGGATGCCGGTGACCTCGGCGAACGCCTTGATGAGCTTGGCTTGCACGCGGCCTTCGTCGTCTTCCAGGTGCTCGGCGGACCAGGCCGGGCTGGCCTGGACCGTCCAGCGCTCGATCACGTTGCGGCCGGGCTTGGACGATTCGCGCGCCAGCCAGGCAATCCGGTGGTGGGTGCTGCGCGCTGCGTTCCATTGCGGGCCCAGCGTGGTGAGCCCGGGGCGCACGGCCTGGGGGTAGGCCAGCATGAGCGTCCAGCAGGGGGCGATGGCGACGGTGGAAAGCGCTTCGGTGAGCGGCGTGTCCAGCGCCGAGCTGGCCAGGAGCGCCTGGGCGGGCACCGACGGCTGCGCGAGCAGCACGGCGTCAAAACCCGCGTAGACGCGCTGGGTGCCGCCCGGGCCTTCGGTGCGAAGCTGCCAGCCGGGGGCATTCACGGAGTCGCGTTCGATGCGGACCACGCGCGTGCCGGTGACCAGCTGGCCTGCCTGGCGCAGCGGCTCGGCCCAGGTGGCCACCAGCGACTGCATGCCCGGGCTGGCCACCCAGTGCGCCTCGCGATGGGGCAGGCCGGCGGCGGCCACGCGGCCGGTGGCGTCGAGCACCTGCACGGAATTGGCGCTCCAGCGCTTGCAGATGCCGGGCACGGTGTCGATGGCGCGCGCGAAGCGCGGATCGCGCACGGTGAAGTACTGCGCGCCCGCGTCAAAGTTGCCGAACGGGCTGTCGATGGTGGCGGTGCGGCCGCCGGCCTGCGCCGATTTCTCGAACACCGTCACGCGGTGCCCTGCCTGCACCAGCGTGCGGGCGCAGGCAATGCCCGCCATGCCGGCGCCGATGATGGCGAAGTGCCGCTGCGCGGCCCCCGAATACGTGGTGGGCGCCGCGTCCGTGGCCGGCACGGAGGCGGATGGCCCGGAGGCTGCGGTGCGTCGGTGCCGTTTGGCGGGGCGTGGAACGGGGTTGCTCATGGAAGGCCTTTCGATGACGGTCGGCAGGTGAAATACACGGCCCTGCGCGCGTGAGCGCAAATGCCATGCAACAGGAACCACTCTACACGCGCTGCGGCGCGTGGGCGTGTGCGCCGGATCAGAAATGATGGTGGTTTTCCAGCAGAGCGCGGCGGGTGGCGGGGCTTTGCAGCTGATGGAGCCACCATTGCAGCGCGCGGCCGGGGGCCGTGAAGCCCGGGCCGCCCCAGGCGTAGTGCACGCGGACGTTGCGTTCGGGGCGCGCCACGCGGCGCGCCACCAGCCTGCCGGCCTCGAGGTACGGGCGCACCATGGGTTCGGGCAGGAAGCCGCCGCCCAGGCCGCGCAGCTGCACGCGCACCTTGGCCTGCATGGTGTCCACGGTGAGCACGTCCTGTCCGCCCAGCAGGCCCATGGTGGCGCCGCCGCGCGTGGCCGAATCGGCCACCGCCACGGCGCGGTGCTGCAGCAGCATGGCGTCGGTGATGGGCTCGGGCGCGGAGGCCAGCGGGTGGTGCGGCGCCACCACGTAGATGAACAGCAGGTCCCCCAGGGGCGCCTGCTGCAGGCCGGCCACGTTGGCGCCGGCGACCGACACGCCGATGGCCAGGTCGGCCCGGCCCGAGGTCAGGGCCTCCAGGGTGCCGGTCATGATGCCGTCGCGCAGTTTCAGCCGGGTGGGCGGGGCCATGGCGTAGAACGCGTCCACCAGCTCCAGCATGGTGTGCGGCGAGATCGCGCCATCGACCGAAATGGTGAGCTGCGGCTCCCAGCCGGTGGCCACGCGGCGCACCCGGTGGGCCACGGCATCGATGTCCTGCAGCAGGCGCGCGCCTTCGCGCAGCAGTTCGACGCCCGCCTCTGTGGGCTTGGCCTGTCGGGCGCTGCGGTCGAACAGCAGCACATCCAGCGCGTCCTCGATCTGGCGCACGCGGTAGGTGAGGGCGCTGGGCACCAGGCCGAGCTGCCGGGCGGCGGCGGCGAAACTGCCCGCCTCGGCGATCACCTGCAGCATGGTCAATGCGTCAGGGGTCAGGACATCACGGGCATTTTGCATGGTGGCGCCATGTTAATTCAGATTATTTGAACGGTTCCATCAATCTGGCAGCCCCTGCGTGCTGGACCCGGGTTCTACAGTGGGGGCTTGAAAGGAGCACGCGCCATGCTGACTGTTCGCAAATCACAAGACCGGGGCCATGCCGACCATGGGTGGCTCCATTCGTTCCACAGCTTCTCGTTCGCCGGCTACTACGATCCGGCCCACATGGGCTTTGGCAACCTGCGTGTCATCAACGAAGACCGCATTGCGCCGGGCACGGGGTTCGGCACGCACGGCCACCGGGACATGGAAATCATCAGCTACGTGCTGTCGGGCGAACTGGCCCACAAGGACAGCATGGGCAACATCCTGGGCATTCCGCCGGGCGACGTGCAGCGCATGAGCGCGGGTTCGGGCGTGATGCACAGCGAGTTCAACCATGCGCCGGGACAGACGACGCACTTCCTGCAGATATGGATCGAGCCGAACGTGCGCGGCATCCCGCCAAGCTATGAGCAAAAGACCTTTGCCGAGGCGAGCAAGCGGGGCGCGCTGTGCCTGGTGGCCTCGCCCGACGGCGCGCACGGCTCGGTCACGATCCACGCCGACGCGTCCCTGTACGCCGGCTTGCTCAATGCCGGCGAGGCCGTCACACTGGCCCTGAACCCGGCGCGCAAGGCCTACGTGCACCTTGTGCGTGGCGGGCTCACGGTGAATGGAAATGCTCTGTCGGGCGGCGACGCCGCGCTGATCGAGAACGAAACCGCCTTGTCGTTGACCCATGGCCACGATGCCGAGGTGCTGGTGTTTGATCTGGCCGCCTGATAGTTACCTGACGTTCTTTTCGCAACCACTTCTCCAGGAGTTCACCATGTTCACATCCCTGCAAAATCCCCTGGCCCTGGCGTCCCGCCTGCTGCTGGCGGCCCTGTTCCTGCCCGCGGGCATCGGCAAGATCACCGGCTTTGCCGGTACCGTGGGCTACATCGGTTCGGTGGGGCTGCCCATGCCGACCGTCGCTGCCGCCGTGGCCGCGGCCGTCGAGGTGCTGGGCAGCCTGGCGCTCATCTTCGGCCTTGGCACGCGCTTTGCGGCCCTCGCGCTGGCGCTCTTCACGCTGGTGGCCAGCTTTTTCTTCCACGCGTACTGGAGCCTGCCCGCCGACAAGCAGATGATGCAGCAGCTCATGTTCTTCAAGAACGTCGCCATCAGCGGCGGCCTGCTGGCCCTCGTCGCGTTTGGCGCGGGCGGCTGGAGCCTGGACGCCCGGCGCGGTGCGCGCTGAACTGCGCTGACGGGGCCGGGCCGCTACGGCGGCGGCGTGCGCGGGCAGCGCAGCCCATGCACGCCCTTGCGCCGCGCCTGCTTTTCTGATCTCCACCTGTTTTCATTCACTGCTTGCTTCCCCATCAGGAGTTTCTTCATGGCACACATCGCCGTTGTTTACCATTCGGGCTACGGCCACACCCAGCGCCTGGCCCAGGCCGTGGCCGAAGGCGCGGGCGCCGAGCTTGTCGCGATCGATGCGGACGGCAACCTGCCCGAGGGAGGCTGGGACACGCTGGCCGGCGCCAGCGCCATCATTTTCGGTTCGCCCACCTACATGGCGGGGCCGAGCTGGCAGTTCAAGAAATTCGCCGATGCCTCGTCCAAGCCCTGGTTCAGC
Organism: Acidovorax sp. GW821-FHT11A03; assembly: GCF_058809075.1. NCBI lineage: Bacteria > Pseudomonadati > Pseudomonadota > Betaproteobacteria > Burkholderiales > Comamonadaceae > Acidovorax > Acidovorax sp. GW821-FHT11A03. Next base: position 768,360 of record NZ_JBXASG010000001.1, on the reverse strand, counting down.
CAGGCGTGGAAGGACAAGCTCTTCGCCGGCTTCACCAACAGCGCCAGCACCAACGGCGACAAGCAGGTCACGCTGGACTACCTGTTCCACCTGGCCATGCAGCATGGGGGCCTTTGGGTGGGCAACGGCATGATGCCTGCCAACTCCAAGGCCGCCACGCGCCAGGACGTGAACTGGATCGGCTCCTTCAGCGGCGCCATGGCGCAGTCGCCATCGGACGCCTCGGCCGCCGAGATGTTCCCGGGCGACCTGGCGACCGGCCGCCAGTTCGGCGAACGCGTGGCGGCCGCGGCCCTGCGCTGGGCCCGCTGAGCGCGCGCTTCACGCTACAGTGGCCCGCACGAGAACAAAGGAGAAGCTCCCATGACCATCGAACTGCGGCGCATCCCCGGTGCGCCGATGGCCCAGGCCGTGCACATCCGCGGCCACGAATTCGTGGCCGACGGCAGCGTGCAAGAGGGCGGCGCCGACAGCGGCCCGAACCCGCATGACCTGTACGACGCGGCGCTGGGCGCCTGCAAGGCGCTCACCGTGCTGTGGTACGCGCGCCGCAAGGGCCTGCCCGTGCAGGACGTGCACACCGTGATCGAACGCGACGCCTCGGCCGAGCGTGCCGGCACCTACCGCCTTTCGGCGCGGCTGCAGATCAGCGGCGACCTGACCGACGCACAGATCAGCGAGCTGGAAACCGTTGCGCAGAAATGCCCGGTGCACAAGCTCATGACCACCGTGACGACGGAGATCAGCACCTCGGCGGAGCGCATGCCATGAGCGGGCCGATCCTGCAACTCAAGGGCCACGCCAAGGACCTGGGCGGCGGCTTCACCGTGCGCCGCCTGCTGCCCGCCGTGCAGCGCCAGGCGGTCGGGCCGTTCCTGTTCTTCGACCACTTCGGCCCCGTGACCGTGGTGCCGGGAGACAGCCACGACGTGCGTCCCCATCCGCACATCGGGCTGGCCACCGTGACCTATCTGTTTTCCGGCGCCATCATGCACCGCGACAGCCTGGGATACGTGCAGCAGATCGAGCCTGGCGCCATCAACTGGATGACGGCCGGCCGGGGCATCGTGCATTCCGAGCGGCGCCCGGAAAGCCTGGCGGACACGGCCTACGTGAACCACGGCATCCAGCTGTGGGCGGCCCTGCCCACGGCGCACGAGGAGGCGGAGCCGTCGTTCGTGCACACGCCGGCGGCCACCATCCCCGAGGTGCGCGTGGGGGACGCGACGGTGCGCGTGCTCATCGGCACCGCGTTTGGGCAGACCTCCCCGGTGGCGACCTATTCCCCCACGCTGTATCTCGACGTGCAGCTGCCCGGGGGCGCCACGCTGGAAATCCCGGCGCTGGCCCAGGAGATGGCGGTGTACACGGTGGACAACCCCGTGCAGCTCGATGGCGAAACCCTGGGTGCGCAACTGCTCGCCGTGGTGGAGCCGGGCCAGGGCATGCGCCTGTCCGTGCCCGGCGAGGCCGCTGCGCGCCTCATGGTGATCGGCGGCGATGCCCTCGATGCGCCGCGCCACATGTGGTGGAACTTCGTCTCCAGCCGCAAGGAGCGCATCGTGCAGGCGGCGGACGACTGGGATGCGCAGGCCCTGGGCCAGGTGCCCGGCGAGGTGGAGTGGATACCGCTGCCCGAGCGCCGCTTCACCAAGTAGGCAGCCACCTTGGCGAAGGCCCCTGCCCGTTCATGCGAGGCGGTGGCCCCGCATGGCTGCTTGCTGAATTTTCAAGCCAAACAAGGTGACAGCGCTTGTCCAGCAAGCGCTGGTTGCTCAGTTTTTTGATTCTTCGGCCGCCGACAGGTCGCTGGCCAGCACCGCGCGTTCGTCGAACACAAAGCAGCCACCGCGGTAGTGGGCGCCATCGGTCAACTCGAAATACTTGAGGATGCCGCCTTCGAGCTGATAGACATGGGAGAGGCCTTCCTCGCGCATGAGGATGGCTGCCTTCTCGCAGCGGATGCCGCCCGTGCAGAAGCTCACCACGGTCTTGTCCTGCAGCGCATCCTTGTGCGCGCGCAGGGCGGGGGGGAATTCGGTGAACTTGCCGATGCGCCAGTCAATCGCGTTGTCGAAGGTGCCGTGGTCCACCTCGAAGGCATTGCGCGTGTCGAGCGTGACCACTTCGCGGCCCTCGTCGTCGTGTCCCTGCTCCAGCCAGCGGCGCAGCGTGGCCGGGGCCACGGAGGGCGCGCGGCCCTCCGCGGGCTGGATGGCGGGATGGTCCATGCGGATGATCTCGCGCTTGACCTTCACCAGCATCTTGCGAAACGGCACCGTGGCCGACCAGCTTTCCTTGGGGTCGAGGTCGGCGAAGCGCGCATCGGTGCGCAGCGCATCCACGAACCCGCGCACCGCGTCCGCAGGCCCCGCCAGGAAGAAGTTGATGCCTTCGCCTGCCAGCAGGATGGTGCCCTTGAGGTCCGCCGCGGTGGCGCGCGCTTGCAGCAGGTCGCGCAGCGCCGCCGCGTCGGGCAGGGGCACGAACTTGTAGCAGGAGATATTGAGGATGTTGTCCATGGGATTCACGGCAAGGCAGCGCAATGGGGCCGCTGCGCTTCGCCTTCCGCGCGGGCCGCCGCCGTGCAGCCCGGGGCCCGCAGCAGCCCGCGGGCTGCTCAGGGGGCGGGCGTCAGCAGCGTGGTTTCGATCTTGTTGGCCAGCTGGGCAATGGCCAGGGCCGCGGGGCAGCCCGGGGTCTGCAGCAACAGCAGCTGGCGGCGCATCACGGCGTCGCGCACGGAAGGGTCGGCCGGGATGTCGCCCATGTGGATGAGGCGCATGGGGCGGCCCGACTCGGTGCTCACAAAGCGGTCCAGCACCTGTTGCAGCTGGCTGGTGATGGCACGGCCATCGCCCGGGCGCGCGGCCTGGTTGATGACCATGCGCACGTGCTGGCGCTTTTGCTGCATGGCCAGCACCTTGATGGCCGCATAGGCGTCGGTCAGCGAGGTGGGTTCGGGCGTTGCCACGATCAGCACCTCGGAGGCGAGCGAAATGGAGAACAGCACCACGTCGGAGATCCCGGCGCCGGTGTCGAGCAGCACCACGTCGTACTGGGGCGTGAGCGCCTGGATCACGCTCAGGAACTGGTTGCGCACCTCGGGCGTCAGGCGCGAATACTCGACCATCCCCGATCCCGCCAGCAGAACGTTGAAGCCGCCGGGCGCCTGGATCACGGCTTCGTCCAGCGTGGCCTTGCCGGTGAAGACATCGTGCAGCGTGATTTTCGGGTGCAGGTTCAGCACCACGTCGAGGTTGGCCAGGCCCAGGTCGGCATCGAGCACCAGCACACGCTGGCCGCGGCGGGTCAGGGCGGCGGCCAGGTTGGCAGAAACAAAGGTCTTGCCCACCCCGCCCTTGCCGCTCGTGACCGCAATGATGCGGGCGCCCCCGGGGGCGGGAGCGTGGGGCGTGGCCGGGCCGGCAGGAACTGCTGGCGATGTGGGTGGGGAGGGGGACAGCGCGTCGCTCATCTTCTAACTTTCAGTAGGCGCTGCCTGTTGGGTCCAGCGGGGGCAGATCGCCCCAGCCCGAGGGGGTGTAGAGCGGTCCGAACAACAGGCTTTTCTCTTCGGCACTGACCGTGCTGTCGGGTTGCTCCTCGATGCTGACGCGGTTGCGGCCTTCGGCCTTGGCCTGGTAGAGCTGGTGGTCGGCACGGTCCGTCCACAGCAGCGTGGTCGAACGGATCCACTGCATGGCGAAGGCGCCGCCTATGCTCACCGACACGTTGAGCTCCACCGTGCTGGAAACCCGGATGGGCGTGTTGGCCACGGCGCGCCGGATGCGCTCGGCCACCACGCGGCCAAACCCTGCCTGGCATGCGGGCAGCACCACCGCGAACTCTTCGCCGCCATAGCGTGCCAGCGTGTCCATGGGGCGCACACAGGCATTGAGCGTGCGGGCCACCGACTGCAGCACGATGTCGCCGGCCAGATGGCCATGCGTGTCGTTCACCTTCTTGAAGTGGTCGATATCGAGCATGAGCAGCAGCGCGGCCTCGCCGGAGCGCGTGACGCGGTCGATTTCGCGCTCGAGCACCGCCCGGAAATGCCGGCGATTGGCCAGGCCGGTGAGCGGGTCCTTGAGGGACAGCTCGCACAGGCCGTCGATCAGGCCCTGCAGGTAGCGCGAAGGCACCTCGCGGTGCAATGCAGCTTCGCTGCCGCTGGCCTGAGCCACCAGCGCGTGTGCAGTATCCAGGCGAAGGTCGCGCAGATCTACAAGGTAAGAGGCCGCAGAGTCAGACACAAATGGAGCAAAGAGAGTTTATGAAGTGTACCAGTGCGTCAGCAAAAAGAGGGCCAGCCCTGTGTCTAGGTGAAACCCGCGAAGCTATCCTTGGGCGGGGGCCGTAGAAGGGGGCAATGGCGAGGGTGGCAACAACTGCAGCGCCATTAAGGCGTCGGCATCGGTGCGGTACATCGCCAGGCCGGCGCCGGCGTCCAGCAGGCCCGCCTGGCGCAGCACCCGCTCCACGGGCAGCTTGAGGCCGCTCAGGTGCAGCGTGCCGCCGCGGGACCGCAGCAGGGCCAGCAGGTGGGCGAAGGTCTCCACGCCCGTCACGTCGATGCGGTTGATGGGCTGGGCCAGCAGGCACAGGTGCACCACCTCCGGGTGGGCCGCCAGGTGTTCGGTGACGCGGCGCTCCAGCGCGCTGGCGGAGGCGAAATCGAGTTCCGCATCCATGCGCAGCGCCAGCAGCCGAGGGGCGAGCGCGGGAAGATGCCACAAGTGCCGGTCGCGCAGACTGCCGTCAGGGTGCAGGCCCACCTCGATGATGCGGGGATGCAGCCGCTGGTACAGGAAGTGGCTCAGGTTCATCAGCAATCCCACCAGCACTCCCCAGTACATCCTGGGTGCCGTGGCGAGCGTCAGTGCGAAGGTGACGCCGCCGATCACCGCCTCCACCCGCGATACCCGCCACAGCCGCAGCAGCGTGCCAGGCTTGATGAGGCTGGTCACCGCGGTCACCACTACGGCCGCGAGCACCGATTGCGGCACGTGGTAGAGCGCCGGCGTGAGCCAGAGCAGCACCACCAGCACCAGCGCGATCGCAAAAACGGTGGCCCAGCCGCTTTTTGCGCCCGCGTACAGGTTGATGGCCGACCGCGAGAACGAGGCGCTGGTGGCAAAGCTGCCGCACAGCCCGCTGCTGATCTTGGCCAGGCCCTGGCCAATCAGATCCTGGTTTTCGTTCCAGCGCTCGCCCGAGCGCTGGCTTTCCACCTTGGCGCTGGACGCGGTTTCGAGAAAGCTCACCAGCGTGACCACCAGCACCGGCATCACCAGGGCGGCGAATCCCGACCAGGGGAGGGCGCCGGGCCAGTAGGGGGCGGGCAGCCCCGAAGGCAGCGCCCCCACCACGGCGCCACCAGCGTCCGCATAGCCCAGCGCCCAGCTCAGCGCGCCCGCAGCGCCCACGACGACGATGGCGGCGGGGAAATTGGGCCGCCAGCGGCGTGCCAGGGTCAGCAATGCCAGGCTTCCCAGGCCAAAAGCGGCCGCGGCGAGGTCAAACAGGCCGGGCGAGGGCGTGGACAGCAGCGCGCTCCAGTCCGACCGCAGGCCCGTGAGCGCCGCGAGCTGAGAGCCCAGGATCAACAGGGCCGCCGCCTGCGTGAAGCCACTGAGCACGGGGGATGTCACCAGGTTCAGAAGCCAGCCAAAACGCGCGATGCCCATCACCAGCTGCAGCAGTCCGGACATCAGGGCGATCCATGCCGCCATGGCCACCCATTGCGCGCTGCCCGGCTCGGCCAAGCCCGTGAGCGAAGCGCCGATCAGCAGGCTGGTGAGCGCCGTGGGACCCACGCCCAGACGGGTGGACGCACTGAACAGCACCGCCACCAGGGCGGGAATCAGCGAGGCATAAATGCCTGTCACGAGCGGCATGCCGGCCAGGGCCGCATAGGCGACCCCCTGCGGCACCAGCATCAGGCCCACCGTCATGCCGGCCCAGAACTCCCCCTTGAGCAGGGCGCGGTCGGGCCGGGGCCAGGAGAGAAAGGGAAGCCAACGGGTCAGCGAGGAGGGGAAAGCAAGCATGCATCCATTGTCGCCCCTGCCGGGGGACGTACCGGCACCGTCCTACAGACGCTTCGGTGGCGTCCGACCCACCGTGACCCCAACAACGATTACATTCACGCCATGTACCAACCGCAAGGAGTTTCCGCATGAACAACCTGAAGATTTCCCAGCGTCCCTCGCACCGTATCGCCACCATCCTAGCCGTGAGCGCCCTGGCCCTGGGCCTGTCGGCCTGCGGCAAGAAGGAGGAGCCCACCGTGGGCCAGCGCCTGGACTCTGCCGTCGAAAAGACCGAGCAGGCAGCGGCCGACGCCCGGGCCAAGGCAGAAAGCGCGATGCAGAACGCCGAAACCAAGGTGGAGCAAAGCGCCGCGAACGCAGAATCTTCCGTCAAGGAAGCGGCCAGCAAGGGCATGGTGTTCCTCGACGACGCCGGTATCACCGCGCAGATCAATGCGAGCTTGGCCAAGGATCCCGATCTGAGCGCCGCCAAGATCAATGTCAACACCGTCAACGGCCGCGTGACCTTGAACGGCCCGGCGCCTTCCACCGTCGCCCGTGAGCGCGCTGAAACCATTGCCAAGGCCGTGAGCGGGGTGACCTCGGTCAACAACCAGCTGGTCGTGACCGCCAGCTGATTCGCCTGCCAGCGCGCCGTAGCCGCGCCGCACGCCATACGCGCCGCCAGGGGTATCCCTGGCGGCGCGCTACCATGGCTGGCATGAAAGAGCACGACACCGATCCCGCCACCCGCATCGTCCACCACGGCTACGTGCCACCCAGCGGGTTCGCGGCCCCGCAGCCGGGGGTCTACAAGGCATCCACCGTCATCTTTCCCAACGTGGCGGCCATGCGCTCGCGCGAGTGGAAGGACAAGAGCGGCTATACCTACGGGCTGCACGGCACGCCCACCACCTTCATCCTCGAAGAGCGCCTGTGCACGCTGGAAGGGGGCCTGCAGTGCGTGCTGGTGCCCAGCGGCCTGGCGGCCATCGCCAACGTGGGGCTGGCCTTGCTCAAGCCGGGCGATGAGGTGCTGATACCCGACAACGCCTACGGTCCCGGCAAGGATTTCGCCCACGGCGAACTCGCGCGTTTCGGCGTTTCCCATGGGCTGTACGACCCGCTGGACCCCGCCGACCTGGCGGCCCGCATCACGCCGGCCACGCGGCTGGTCTGGCTGGAGGCCCCGGGCTCGGTCACCATGGAGTTTCCGGATCTCTGCGAGCAGGTGCGCATCTGCCGTGCCCGTGGCGTGATCACCGCCCTGGACAACACCTGGGGGGCGGGCCTGGCGTTTGCGCCCTTCGATCTCAGCGGAGACGGCGGCCTGGGTGTGGACATCTCGGCCCATGCCCTCACCAAATACCCCAGTGGCGGCGGTGACGTGCTCATGGGCAGCGTGATCACGCGCGACCCGGGCCTGCACATGAAGATCAAGCTGACCCACATGCGGCTGGGCCTGGGAGTGGGCGGCAACGATGCCGAGGCCGTGCTGCGCGCCTTGCCCAGCATTGGCTTGCGCTACCGCGCCCATGACAGGGCGGCCCGCGGCCTGGCGCAGTGGATGCAGCAGCAGCCTGCCGTGGCCCAGGTCCTGCACCCGGCGCTGGCGGGGGCGCCTGGCCACGGCCACTGGAAGGCGCTGTGTGGTGCGGCCGACGGCGGCGAGGGCACGGCCGCCGGGTTGTTCAGCGTGATGATCCACGCGCGCCACACCCAGCAGCAGGTGGACGTGTTCTGCGACAGCCTCCGCCTGTTCAAGCTCGGCTACAGCTGGGGCGGGCCGATGAGCCTGGTGGTGCCTTACCACCTTGCCAGCATGCGCAGCCGTCCCACGGCGCATCTCCAGCCCGGCACGCTCGTGCGGTTTTCCATCGGGCTGGAAGCGGAGGAGGATCTTCGGCAGGACCTGCAGCAGGCCCTGGAGCGGGCCTTCCCGGAGGCCTGACCCTGGCCGGACGTGCCAGGGGGTGGTAGTTTCCGCAGTGGCGTGCAGGTGCCGGGGGGCTTAGTGTGGCGGCATGACTGCCACCTCTTCCAAGCCCGCCCCCGACGCGGCAGGCCCCGCGGGCTCCACGGCCGCCGACACCGGCGCCGCGCAGCAGGTCACCCTGCAGCGCCTTCGCCTGGCCGACCCGTTGCGCTGGCTCGCCAGGGGCCTGCGGGACGTGCGCGCCGCGCCCGGCATCGCCGTGTTCTACGGCACGTGCTTCTGGGCCATGGCGCTGGTGCTGGGCTGGGTCTTTCGCACCCGGCCGGAGTACACGATGTCCCTGGCCAGCGGCTGCCTGCTGCTGGGCCCTTTCCTGGCCATGGGGCTGTATGACACCAGCCGGCGGCGCGAGGCGGGGCTGGCGCCGGCATTGAGCGAGTCGCTCACCTGCTGGGACAGCCACATGGGCAGCATGGGCATGCTGGTGCTGGTCCTCGTGGTGCTCGAGCTGCTGTGGGGCCGTGCCTCGCTGGTGGTGTTCGCCGTGTTCTTCAACACCGGCATGCCATCGACCACGGGCGTGCTGCAGGCGGTCTTCAACCCGCAGAACTGGAGCTTCGTCGCGGTCTATGCCGTGGTCGGGGGCGTGTTCGCGGCACTGGTGTTCTCCACATCCGTCGTGTCCATCCCCATGATCCTCGACCGCGACACCGACGCCCTCACGGCCGGCATCACGAGCATGCGCGTGGTGGTGGAAAACACTGCCGTGATGCTGCTCTGGGGGGCGATCATTACCGCCGCGGTGGCCGTTTCGCTCTGGTTCTGGGGCATTGGGCTGCTTCTGGCGGGCCCTGTCCTGGGACATGCCAGCTGGCATGCGTACCGTGCATCAGTAACCCCACTGCGGCCCGCTGCGGCATGTGCCTGAAAAAAGACCATGCTGTTACAGTGAGCCTCTACTTCAGGAAGCAACTACCTTGGCAACACCCAACTACGGATACGAAAAACGCCAGCGCGAACTCGCCAAAAAGAAAAAAAAGGAAGAGAAGCTGAGGGCCAAAACACAGCGCCGGCCCGATGACCCGCAGGGGGACCAGCCCTCGGATGGCCAGCCGGCCGAGGGCGCGGATGCCCCTGCCGGTCAGCCCGCGGATTCCACCGGCGCCTGAGGCGCCGGGCCCATTTCAGCGCAGCAATTTCCTGAGTTCCGGCCATACGTTGGCCAGCATCTGCGGATGCGCCTCGGCGCGTGGGTGGATGCGGTCCGGCTGGAACAGGCGGGTCGGGTCCGCCCCGTCCGCCACGCCCTTCAGGAAGAAGGGGACCACGGCGGCCTTCTGGGCCTGCGCGACCGTGGCGAACAGGCCCGCAAACCGGTTCGCGTAGTCGGCGCCATAGTTGGGCGGCACCTGCATCCCCACCAACAGCACCCTGGCGCCGGCCTTTTGCGCCGCCTGCGTCATCCACGTCAGGTTCTCTTCGGTATTCTTGAGCGGCAGCCCGCGCAGGGCATCGTTGCCGCCCAGTTCAATCACCACATGGCTGGGCTTGTGCTGCGCCAGCAGCGCTGCCAGCCGCGAGCGCCCGCCCGCGGTGGTCTCCCCGCTCACGCTGGCGTTGACCACGGTGGCCGCCAGCTTGTCCTGGGCGAGCTGCTTTTCCAGCAGGGCCACCCAGCCCGTGCCGCGCGCCAGCCCGTACTCGGCGCTCAGGGAGTCTCCCAGCACGAGGATGAGGGGAGGGCGAGGCGGCGTGGCCGCGGCTTTCGCGCTGGCCTGGGCCCAGGCGGCGGGGGCGCAAGCCCCCACCACGGCGCCGGTGGCGGCGCTCAGGATAAAGTGGCGCCGATGCAGATCTCGAATCAAAGTAAAGAGCCTTTCATGTCCGAATCCCTCTCATCGCCCGTGGCATCGGCCACGGCGCCGTCCGCGGCACCCATTATTGCCGTGGAGCATGTCTTCAAGTCGGTGACGGATTCCACCGGAACGCTCGACATTCTGCGGGATATCGATTTCCGCCTGGCCTCCAGGGAAACTGCAGCCATCGTGGGGGCTTCGGGATCGGGCAAGAGCACCTTGCTGTCCATCATCGCGGGGCTGGACACCCCCACGCGGGGCACCGTGCGCCTGGACGGGCACGACCTCTTTGCCATCGACGAGGATGCGCGCGCCGCGCTGCGCGCCCAGAAGGTGGGCTTCGTGTTCCAGAGCTTTCAGCTCATGGGCAACCTCACCGCGCTGGAGAACGTGATGCTGCCGCTGGAGCTGGCCAACCGGCGCGATGCGCGCAAGGCCGCCGCCGACATGCTGGCCCGCGTGGGCCTGGGGCAGCGCCTCGCGCACTACCCCAAGGTGCTGTCGGGTGGCGAGCAGCAGCGCGTGGCGCTGGCGCGTGCCTTCGTGGTGCAGCCGGCGGTGCTGCTGGCCGACGAGCCCACGGGCAGCCTGGACTTCGCCACCGGCGAGACGATCATGAAGCTCATGTTCGACCTCAACCGCGAACAGGGCACGACCCTGGTGCTGGTCACGCACGACCGGGCCATCGCCGACCAGTGCGAGCGGCGCATCACCATCGAGGCCGGGCGGGTCGTTTGAGTTCAAGTGCTGTTTGCACTAAAGCGCAAGCAGTGCAAGCGCCTGCAGCTATAAAAATGATAGCTATGACGTGCAACGGATAATCACGCCATGTCCAGCCCCAAAGTTCTCTTCGGCTTTCACGCCGTGGGCGTGCGTCTGAAGACCGCGCCGAAATCCATCATCGAGATTTACTACGAAGCCACGCGGCGCGACGCCCGCATGCGCCAGTTTCTCGACCGTGCCCGCGAAGCCGGTGCCCGCCTGATCGAGGCCGACAGCGTGCGCATCGCCAAGCTGGCCGGCAGCCACGGCCACCAGGGCGTGGCCGCGCGGGTGGAGCCCGTGGCCCAGGTCACCTCGCTGGATGAGCTGCTGGAGAACCTGGAAGCCGCCGGCATCGAGCAGCCTTTGCTGCTGGTGCTCGACGGCGTGACCGACCCGCACAACCTGGGCGCCTGCCTGCGCGTGGCCGATGGCGCGGGCGCGCATGCCGTCATCGCCCCCAAGGACCATGCCGTGGGCATCAACGCCACGGTGGCCAAGGTGGCCAGCGGCGCGGCCGAGACCATGCCGTACTTCATGGTCACCAATCTGGCGCGCACGCTGGGCGAGCTCAAGGAGCGCAACATCTGGTGCATCGGCACCAGCGACGATGCGCCCAAGACGGTCTACCAGGTGGACCTGAAAGGCCCCGTGGCCCTGGTGCTGGGCGCCGAGGGCGATGGCATGCGCCAGCTCACGCGCAAGACCTGCGACGAACTGGTGAGCATTCCCATGAAGGGCGCGGTCGAGAGCCTGAACGTGTCGGTGGCCAGCGGCGTGTGCCTGTATGAGGCGCTCCGTCAACGCTCCTGATTCCTGCGCCGGCCCGGACGACGCAGGAGGGGCCTTGCAGGACACCGTGAAGGACTGGGTGCGGCAGGCCCGCCACATCGCCGTGCTGACCGGGGCGGGCGTGAGCGCGGAATCGGGGGTGCCCACCTTCCGTGACGCCCGGACGGGCTACTGGGCCCAGTTCCGCCCCGAGGACATGGCGACCGAGGAGGGCTTCCGCGCCCACCCCCAGCGCGTGTGGGACTGGTACCAGTACCGGCGCGATCTGCTGCAGGGAGTGGCGCCCAATGCGGGGCATTTTGCGCTGGCCGATTTTCAGCGCGGCGATCCTGGCCGCCTCACGCTCATCACCCAGAACGTCGATGGCCTGCACCAGCGTGCCGGCAGCGCCGGAGTGCTGTGCCTGCACGGCGACATCTTCCAGGACCGCTGGCTGGATATGCCGCGCAACTGCTGCCATGTCGATCACGCCGTGGCGGGCCGTCCGCCATATTGCGACCGCTGCGGCAACCTGCTGCGCCCCGGGGTGGTGTGGTTCGGGGAGGCCCTGCCGTATGCAACGCTCGAGGCCGCGCAGCACGCAGCCGGGCGTTGCGACCTGATGCTGGTCGTGGGCACGGCCGGTGCGGTCTACCCGGCGGCCGGCCTGGCGCACCAGGCGCGCGCGGCCGGTGCCCGGGTGGCGGTGCTCAACCCCGCGCCCAGCGAGCTGGATGGCGCCGCGCATGCGGTGCTGCGTGGCACCGCCGCCACGCTCCTGCCGCAACTGCTGCTGGCCCGCGGCTAGGGCGCAGGCAGGTTCTTTGCTGCGGGCCGGCGGCCGTGGTGTGACGTGATGCGCACAGCTGTCGCGAAGCTGACAAGTGAAACCCGCATCTGCCTGTAGCCTGCGCCACCTTTGCACTACTTTGGGGCGTATCGACATGAGCCGTAGACACTTTCTTTTGCGCGCCACCCAGGCCGTGGCTGCCACCGGCTTGCCCGCATGGGCCCAGACCGCCATGGCCGCAGAAGAAGCCCTGACCGCCCGGAGCGTCAACCTGGGCTGCTCCATCGCGCTGACCGGCCCGCTGGGCCAGGCAGGCATCGAGCAGGTGGCGGGCATGAAGGCGGCGTTTGCCGAAGTGAACAGCGCCGGCGGCGTGCACGGCCGCGAGATCCGCATGGAGATCAAGGACGACGGCTATGTGGCCAGCCGCACCCTGCAGAACGTGACCGGCATGGTCGAGGCGCAGTCGGTGTTCGCGCTGATCTCGCCGCTGGGCACGGCCAACACCGCGTCCATTCTTCCGCTCATCGAATCCAAGGGCATTCCCACCGTGGGGCCCGTCACGGGCGCCACTTCCCTGCGCATGCCCGAAAACCGCCATGTGTTCTTCCTGCGCCCCACGTACCGCGAAGAGACGCAGCGCCTGGTCAAGCAGATCGTGGACATGGGCCTCAAGCGCATTGCCGTGGTCTACCTGGACAACCCCTTTGGCAAGGAAGTGCTCAAGGACATGTCCAAGGTGCTCGACGAGATCAAGGTCGAGCGCGCGGGCGAGTTTGCCCTGGCCGTGGATGGCAAGAACGGCGCCGAGCTGGCCGACAAGGTGGCCGCCGAGCGCCCGGGCGCCGTGCTGCTGGCCACCACCGGCACGGCCAACACCGCGTTCGTGCAGGCCTTTCGCGCCAAGGCGCAGGGCGTGCCGCTGGCGGGCCTGTCGGTCACGGTGATCTCCTCCGAGCTGCCCAAGCTCGCGGCTTCCACGCGCGGCCTGGCGCTGGTGCAGGTGTTCCCGGATGCCAACTCGCAAAAGTCAGTGGTGGTGCGCAAGTTCCAGAGCAGCATGAAGGCCACGGGCGGCGATGCGGCGTTCCTGAACAGCGGCAGCGCGCTGGAAGGCTGGCTCAACGGCCAGATCATGATCGAGGGCCTGAAGAATGCCGGCAAGGACGTCACGCGTGAACGCCTGCGCTCGGGCCTGGCCAGCATCCGCTCGCTGTCGTTCGGCGACTTCAACGTGGGCTTTGGCAACAAGGCGCCCTACATCGGTTCGGACGCGATCTACCTGGCGGTGTACGCGGAGAACGGACGCCGCATCAGCTAGGCGACCAGCAGCGGCCCAGCCCCCGCTGGGCCAGCGGCCTCGCGGGGCCCGCGCCGCCGCCGGCCCCGTGCCCGGCCGGCGCGCTAGACCCTAGACCCAGCCCACGGCCCCCAGCACGGCGCCCGCGGCCAGCATCCACAGCAGGTGCAGCCTGGTGCGCCACACCAGCACCACGGTGACGGCGCTCAGCAGCCACAGGGGCCAGGCCGTGGCCGGGCCGCCATGGGCGCGCGCCAGCACCCAGGAGGTGGCCAGCAGCAGGCCGATGACCACCGGCGCCATGCCTTGCTTGAAGGCGCGCACGCCCCGGCGCTCGCGGTTGCGGTGCCCCCAGCGCGTGGCCAGCCAGGTGAGCAGGCTGCTGGGCAGCATCACGCCCAGCATGCACACCGCCATGCCCAGCGCGCCCAGCAGCCAGCCGGCCATGCCGGGGCCTCCGGCGTTGATGCCCACGTTCCATCCCAGCAGCGCGATGAACAGCACGTTGGGGCCGGGTGCGGCCTGGGCGATGGCGATGGAGGCGTTGAACTGCGGGTCGGTCAGCCAGGCCTGGCGCTCGACCAGGAAGCGGTGCATGTCGGGCGCGGTGGCGATGGCGCCGCCCACGGCCAGCAGCGACAGTGACATGTAGTACAGGAAGAGGTTGAACCAGTCGGCGGGGCCGAGCGCGAGCAGCGGGGCGGTCAATGCGGTGGAGGCGGACGTGTTCATGGCGCGAGCTTCCTCCAGGTGAGCAGGCAGGCCGCGCCGCCGACCACCGGCAGGATCCACAGCAGCGGCCAGCGCAGCACCACCATGGCCACGATGGTGAGCGCCACGAAGGCCACGCACAGCGGGCGGCCCAGGGGGTGTTTCTGGATGGAGGCGAAGAGCTTGATGCCCACCCCGGCGATCAGCCCCGCCGCCACGGCGCCCATGCCGCGCAGCGCGCCCGCCACGGCCGGGTGGCTGGAGAACTCGGCATAGACCACGGCCAGGGCCAGCACCAGGATCAGCGGAAAGGTCAGCATGCCCGCCAGCGCCGCGAGCGCGCCGCGCAGGCCGAAGTAGCGGTCGCCGATCATGATGCTGAGGTTGACCACGTTGGGGCCCGGCATGATCTGCGCCACCGCCCAGTCCTCGACGAATTCCTCGTTCGTCATCCAGCGTTTTTTCTCCACCAGTTCGCGCTGCACCACGGCCAGCACGCCGCCAAATCCCTGCAGGGCCAGCCAGGTGAAGGACCAGAACAGGTCGGCAGGGTTGCGCGGCTGTGGCCGGGGCGCGGGTTCGGGGGGCGGGGACGGCAGATCGGTGGCTGTGGCCATGGGGAAAATTTGGTCAAAATGGCCACTAGCGCTTTTGCAGCAAGCGCTGGCAGCTATCAAATCAGGAGTATTCGGGGTGCGCGGCCCGGCGCGCGGCGCCCAGGCGCCATGTTACGCGCGCCACGCCGCGCGCGCGGGGGGCGCAGGCCTCGCGTTGCGGCAAGGCTGGGCCTGCGATTCGCGTCGCCAGCACCGGGGCAGGGTGGCGTTGGGGCTGCGCCCTGGCCGCGCGCCGGGGCTCAGCCCAGCTTGCCGCGCAGCAGATGGTCCTTGTTGCGCCAGCCTGCCTGTTCGGGAGTGCCCACCTTGAACAGCTTCAGGTCCGCCTGGCTGGCGTGCTTGACCCGCAGGACCTTGAAGCTGGCCTGGTTCGCGTAGGCCACGAAGAACCAGATCGCATCGCCGCTGGCCTGCGTGGCATAGGCCACCTCGTGCCAGCACAGGTCGGCCAGGCTTTCGTGGGCGACCTCGCACACGCGCGCATCGGCCTGGTGCTCATACTTCACTTCCAGGATCTTGGCCATGGGCATCCTTTCTGGCGGTCAGGCGGTGAAGGTGGCTGTGCGCAAGGGAAGGCGCCGCGCCGCGCAACCACCGGCCCCGCCACCCGAGTATCCGGGCTTTGGGGGCGCTGCGGTGCGTGCCCTGCGGGTCTGTCGTATTTTTGGGCCGAAACCGCCCCGAGCGCTGGTTGGGTCGGCGTGCGACGCTATCATTTTGGAAGTTGCCGTGGAAATGCCCCCGGGCCTGGCCCGCCGCTCAGTCTTCCACCTGCGCGGATTCCACGAACACCAGCTCGCACGAATGCGCGCCCGAGTCCGACCGCGTGAGCGAGCTGGTCCAGCGCCAGCCGCTGGGGTGGGAGACCTCGACCAGCTTGCCCGTGATGCGGATGTACCCGCCCTTGCGTGCCTTCTTGAGCGCCCGTTCCACCGTGGGCGTGGCCGCGATCATGTGCATGTTGGCGGACGATTCGATGATCTCCTGCAGCGGGATGGGCGGCTGGTCGCGCCAGGAGTAGCGGTACCAGCGGTTGCCCTGGGTGATGCCCAGGGGCTCGTACACGGCCGGCTCCGCCATGCGCTTCCACCCCAGCGCCAGGTCCACGGGGGATAGCTCGGCTTCCTTGCCCGCGTAGTAGTCCTCGCGTGCCAGCACCCGTGCGCGCACCGCGAATGCCGCCAGCGGCTTGACCTGGTAGCCCCGGAACTCGAAAGGCGCCTCGCTGGTGGCGGCCTGCACCGGGCTGTCCGCGAACTGCTGCTGCTGCGTCACGGCGGCGGGCCCCAGGCTCTGCAGCCGCTGGTCGGCCCGGTGCACCCGCAGCTTCTCGATGGCGAAAAAGGCCACCGCCAGCGCGATGGCGATCTTGAGGAGCGTTGACAGGTTCATGCGCGGGCCGAAGAAGGGTTTGCGCGATTGTGAACAGGTTTCGGTACTGGCGGCATCCGCTGACAGCCGCAGGGGCCGTGCCCCGGCACAGCCTTGCCGGGGCACGGCCATACAGTGGCGTGATGAGCGTGCCATCTATTCGCCACCCAGCCCGGCCCCTGCCCCCGCGCGCCAGGGGCGCCCTGGCCGTGCGCCGGGGGTGTGGCGCGGTGTCTCCATGAGCGAAGCCCTGCTTGTCCCGCTGGGCTTCCTGCTGGTGGGCCTGCTGCTGGTGGTGATGACACTGACGAGTTCGCTGATCTCGCGCGTACCGCTCAGCTCGGCCATCCTTTACCTGGCCGTGGGCGTGGGCATCGGCCCCTGGGGGCTGGGCCTGCTGGTGCTGGACCCGCTGGGCGATGCGGCGCTGCTGGAGCGGCTCACCGAGATCGCCGTGCTGATTTCGCTCTTCACCGTGGGCCTGAAGCTGGAGCTGCCGCTGCGCGATGCGCGCTGGCGCATCCCGCTGCAGCTGGCCACGGTCTCCATGCTGCTGACGGTGGGGGCCATCGCGGCCGTGGGCGTGTGGCTGCTGCGGCTGCCGCTGGGGGTGTCGGTGCTGCTGGGGGCCATCCTCGCCCCGACCGACCCCGTGCTCGCGTCGGACGTGCAGGTGGCCGACCCCCAGGACCGCGACCGCCTGCGCTTTGGCCTGACGGGCGAGGGCGGGCTCAATGACGGCACCGCGTTTCCCCTGGTGATGCTCGGCCTCGGGCTGATGTCCCTGCATGACCTGGGCGAGGGGGGATGGCGCTGGTGGGCGGTGGACGTGCTCTGGGCCGTGGCGGGGGGCGTGGGCATCGGCTTCGCGCTGGGCGCGGTGGTGGGCCGGGCCATCCTGTACCTGCGCATGCGCCACCGCGAGATGCTGGGGCCGGACGAGTTCATGGTGCTGGGCCTCATCGCGCTGGCCTATGGCACGGCCCTGCTGTGCCATGCCTACGGGTTTCTGGCCGTCTTCGCCGCCGGGCTGGCGCTGCGGCGCGTGGCGGCGCAGCCCGCCGGCCCTGCGCCGACGTTGGCGGAGGTGGAGGGCGCCACGGAAGTCGGGCACATGGAGCCCGCGCAGGCGCCGGGCCACATGATGCAGGCGGTCGAGCGGTTCAACGCCCAGCTCGAGCGCATCGCCGAAGTCGCCGTGGTGCTGGTGGTGGGCGCCCTGCTCACCGTGGTGAACTTTGATGCCGAGGTGCTGTGGTTCGTCCCCCTGCTGCTGTTCGCCATCCGCCCCTTGGCGGTCTACGCCGGTTTGGTGGGGACCCGGGTGAAGCGCTCCCAGCGCCGCCTCATCGCGTGGTTTGGCATCCGCGGCATCGGCTCCGTGTACTACCTCATGTACGCCATCACGCACGGCCTGCACCCGGTGATCGCGCAGCGCCTGCTGGCGATCACGCTGGCGGTGGTGGTGGCCTCGGTGCTGCTGCACGGCATCTCGGTCACGCCGCTGATGCGGCGCTACGAGAAGCGCAAGGAGGCCAGGCGGGTGGCCGAGGACTGAAGGGCGCCGGCCGCCGGCCACGGTGGATGCCACCCAATGCCGCCGGATGGAGCGGCGCCTTGCCGGGACGCGCGGGGCGAAGGGGCGGGCGGTGTCAGATCCAGGTGGCGTGGCTGGGGACGTGGGCGGGGGCCATGTTGATGTACTGCACCAGGCGGGGCCGCGCGCCCCGGTTCGGGCTGGGGCCATGGGGCAGGGCCTGGTGCCAGATCACCAGGTCGCCCGCGTGGGCGCCGATGGGCGTGGCGCCCAGCGCGTGCAGGTCCTGCTGGCGCGGGTCGGCGCCGGCGGGCAGGTGCTCCAGCCAGCCGCCCACACGGCGGTGAAAACCCGGCACCAGGGTGAGGGCGCCCTGTTCGGGGGGCGTGTCGGTCAGGTACAGGATGCCCTGGGTGGCGAAGGGGATGGGCTGGTGCAGGCTCACATCCCAATGCATGCCCTGGCCGCCATAGGGGTAGCCCGCGCGTTCGGGTGGATTGAACCCGCAGCGGTCCGTGCTGCGCCACAGGTCCGCCGTGCCCCACAGCTGGGCAAAGGCCTTGTGGATGCGCAGGGAGCGCCGGTTGGCCTCGAAGGCGGGGTGCTGGAACAGCTGGACCATGGTGTTGCGCGGGGCGTGGGCATACCACGACGCCGTATCGGCGGGGTCGGCGCGCACCGCGTCCCACACGGCGTGCGCCGCGGCGGCGCTGTCGTGCGGCGGCACGGCAGCGCGCACCACCACGTAGCCATGCTCGTCCCAATGCGCAAGGTCCTCCGCATTCAGCACGGGCTCCATCGCGTCGATTCGGGCATGCAACTGCAAGGCCGCTTCGGGCGCCGGGCCGCCATCCACAAGGGCTTGAATCCGCGCCACGGTGGTTGCATCGGGCGCGCCCGCCGTGCGCACGATCCAGTCCTCGAAGGCGGCGAACTCCGGGGCCTCGCGCAGCACGTACTGCATGGTCTGCTCCAGCCCCACCCCCAGCGCGGCCAGCACGATCTGCGTGCGGTGGCCTTCCCCGTGGGAGCTCTGTGCCAGGCCCCTGCGGGCGGCCATCCAGCGGGCCCAGCAGCGCTTGAGGTGGGGGACCCGCAAGGCGCCCGTCTCCGTGTCTGGCGGCAGCTGGTGGGGCAGGGGCGTGGGGGCGGCAGCGGCGGACATGGAGGGGCAGGGGACAGGAGAATGGAAAGAGGGCACGGCCGATGGTGCACACGCGTGCCCGAGGGCGCCCTCACATTTTGCAACGTCGCCTGCTGTCAACGTGCCAGGGCCACGCCCCCGGCAAGCCGCTGGCTGACGGCGGCCCGCAGGGAATCGGGTGCATCCGCGATCAGGCGGGGCCATTGCTCCCGGGCCCGCGCCACCGTGTCGCGCAGGAGCGCCAGGTGGCGCGGTACGCGCAGCAGTCCGGCCGACTTCATGAGGCCTTCCATGTCGTCCCAGCTGAACGCGCGCAGCGCGCGGTCGATGGAGCGGTTCATCGCGTACTGGCCCTCGGGCACGCCCTCGAAGAACGCGGCCACGCACACCGGGTCGTACACCGGCGCCAGTTGCGGCACGCGCCCGTCGGGGTAGACCAGCGCCCAGTTCTTCAGGTGCGCATCGGTGTTGCCCATGAGGATGAACGCCACCATGCGCGCCAGGAACTCGCGTGTGTCTTGCACCGGCTGGCGGCTCAGGCGGTTGAGCACGCGCAGCATGGTGGACCAGTCCTGCAGGATGCCCTTGCCGTACTTTTGCCGCGGGGTGTAGCCCAGCACCTGGTTGAACTCCTCCATGTGCACGCGGGCGCCGCCGGGCAGGTGGTCAAAGCGCTGCACGGCCAATATCTCGTTGAAGGGCACGGTGCCCGGCAGGTCGGCCTCGGCGCGGGTGATGACGCGTGCATCGGCGCAGTGCAGGCCCAGCGCCTTGCACAGCTGGTAGCCGGCGAACTCGTTGGCCACCAGGTCGGGGTGCGCGGTGGTGGGCAGCTTGAGGATCACGCTGCCGGCCGCGCCCTGGCGGCGCACGGTGTAGCGGCGGCCGTCCAGCACCGCGCTGAACTTGGTGACCACGCCGGGCAGCGATGCGGCGTCTTCCACCGGGAACTCGACAAAGCCCGGCTCCAGCACGTCCAGCCCTTGCGTGGTGTGCCAGTGCCGCACCACGTCGGGGATGCCGTCTTGCGCGGGCACGGGCTCCACCTCCAGCGCGCCCATCAGGTCGTGGCCCGCGGCGGCCAGCAGTTCGAACTCGTCGTCGGGGCTGCAGCCGCGCTCGCGCGCCAGCCGCTCGCGGTTGTGGCCCTCGGGCAGCAGGTTCTGAAAATACACGGGCCAGCGCCCGTCGGTGCGCACCAGCCGTGCATCCCGCGCCGACGCCAGGATCTGCTGCGTGGCTGCCTCGTCGGCACCCTGAAAGCTGAGCGACAGGGTGGGGCGCTGCGGGTTGCGGATGTAGCTCTCGTCAAACGACACGCGCAGGATGTCGCCGTACTGCGAAAGGTAGCCAATCGCCTCGCGCCCGCCCGCCGCGCCGTCTGCCAGGGCGGGGCGGTGCAGGTACAGGCGCAGGTAGCGGATGGAGGTGCTCATGGGGCCGGGTATGCGCAGGCGCGTGCGGGTGTGGGCGCTGGCGGCCTCAGCCGGCGCGGCTCAGGCTGTCCACCACCGACGGCGGCGCGTCCACTCCCGCGGGCTGGCCCAGGAACTTGCCGCCCGACTGGATGAACGCCTCCAGGCTGGGCCGCAGGCTGCTGGGCACGGCAATGATGTCCATGCCCAGCACGCGGGCCATCTCGGCCAGGGTGGAGTAGCGCGGGTCCAGGTCGCCACCTTCGGTGCGCTGGACGGTCATGCGGGAGAGGCCCGCGCGCTCGGCGAGTTCGGCCTGGGTGAGCTTGCCGGCTTTGCGGGCGATGGCCAGGCTCTGAATGAGATAGTTGTTCATGATTATATTTATACTCTTTTATTTGAAAAAGATAAACATAGGCATCATTATCGCCATTGGTCTTGGCAAAAATACAGTTCAAGGAATCCACCATTGACCCAGCTGCTGCGAATCCATGTCACCGGTGCTTCAGGCTCTGGCACGTCCACGCTGAGCGCGGCCCTGGCCGCAGCGTTGAACGGGGCCCACCTCGACGCTGACGACTACTACTGGCTGCCCACCACGCCGCCGTTCACCAGCAGGCGGGACCCTACACAGCGCCTGGCCCTGCTCCTCGGCGACTTGCGCGCCAGCAAGGTGGCGGTGCTGGCCGGTTCCGTGGCCGGGTGGGGGCAGGAACTGGAAGACTGCTTTGACCTGATCGTGTTTCTCTACCTGGATGCTCCCGCGCGCCTCGCGCGCCTTCGCCACCGGGAGGCGCAGCGCTTTGGCCAGGCGAATCCTGCTTTCCTGGAATGGGCGGCTCAATACGATGACGGGGTGTTGCCAGGCAGAAGCCTGCAGAGGCAGCGGGACTGGCTCGCGGCACGGCGCGGTCCCCATATCGAACTGAGCTCGGACGCTCCCGTCCAGAATCTGGTGGCGGCTGTGATGAGGGCATTGCCCGGGTTCTGAAGCAACGGGTGGGGGCGCCCCCACCATGCCAAGATGGCGGCCGTGGGTTCGCGCCGTTTCACGCCCCGGCCAACACCGCCGCCAGCCGCACCAGCGGAAAAACCACAGAACGACGAAAGGGACACCAACGCCATGACCACTCCACACAACGCCCTGGTCGAGCTGACCGCCAATGAACTGCGCCACCGCATCGGCACGGGCGAGATCTCGCCCGTCGAGCTGCTCGACGCCTGCATGGCGCGCATCGAGGCCGTCAACCCGCATGTGAATGCCATCACCGCCACCTGCTACGACCGCGCCCGCGCCGAGGCCCAGGCCGCCGAGCAGGCGGTGCTGCGCGGCGAGCCGCTGGGCCTGCTGCACGGCCTGCCGCTGGGCGTGAAGGACCTGGAAGCCACGGCCGGGCTGCTGACCACCTATGGCTCGGAGATCTACTGCGGCAATATCCCGGCGGAGGACAACGTGCTGGTGGCGCGCCTGCGCGCGGCGGGCGCCATCGTCACCGGAAAGACCAACATCCCCGAGATGGGCGCCGGTGCCAACTCGCGCAACACCGTGTGGGGCGCCACCGGCAATCCGTTCAACCCCAACCTGAACGCCGGAGGCTCGTCGGGCGGCTCTGCCGCTGCGCTGGCGTGCGACATGCTGCCGGTGTGCACGGGGTCGGACACGGGCGGCTCGCTGCGCATTCCAGCTTCTATCTGTGGCGTGGTGGGCTTCCGGCCGTCGCCCGGCGTGGTGCCCAGCTCGCGCAAGCTGCTGGGCTGGACGCCGATTTCGGTGGTGGGCCCCATGGGCCGTACGGTAGAAGAGGCCTGCCTGCAACTGGCCGCCACGGCGGGTATGTCGGCGGGCGACCCGCTGAGCTACCCGCTGGACCCGATGAGTTTTTTGTTGCCCGAAGCGGTGGACCTGAGCCGCCTGCGCGTGGCGTACACCGAAGATCTTGGCGCCTGCGCCGTGGACAACGGCATCCGCGCCGTGTTCCGCCAGAAGGTGCAGGCCATGAAGCACCTGTTTGCCAGCTGCGATGCCATCGACATCGACCTGGGTGACGTGCACCGCTGCTTTGACGTGCTGCGCGCCGAAGCCTTTGTGGCCAGCACGCGCGAGGCCTATGAGCGCGACCCCACCAGCCTGGGCCCCAACACCCGCGCCAACTACGAGATGGGCGCGGCGATGACGTTGCTGGACAGCGCCTGGGCGCAGGCCGAGCAGACGCGCATCCTGGCGCGGTTCCAGAAGTTGTATGAGCAGTACGACGTGATCCTGGCGCCCACCACGCCCGTGTCGCCTTTTGCGTGGACGCAGCTGTTCGCCAGCCACATCAACGGCGAGCCGCAGGCCAACTACTACCGATGGCTGGCGCTGACCTATGTGACCACGTTGACCACGCACCCAGCGCTCAGTTTGCCGTGCGGGCTGGATGACGTGGGGATGCCGTTTGGTCTGCAGATCGTCGGGCGCTTTCGCGCCGACCGCCACACGCTGGGCGTGGGCCACGCGCTGGAGCAAGCCTTCAAGGGCATCGCCGGGCTTGCCCGCCCACGGCCTGACATCGCCAAGCTGATGCAAACAAACGCCGCGCCCACGCTGACCTCCATCGTGACCGGTGCGCCCGATCCGCGCGATGCGCGCAGCCTGCCGCGTGATGACCGTGCCACCTCGGCGGCGCAAGTGTCAGCGGTGTAATTCGAGCCAGGAGACAGAACCATGCAATCAGCGGACACCATCGTCATTGGCGCGGGCATCGCGGGCGCCTCGGTGGCGTGGCAGCTTGTACAGGAGCGCGTCGGGGGGCAGGGCGCCAGCGTGCTGCTGCTGGAGCGCGAATCGCAGCCCGGTTACCACACCACCGGCCGTTCGGCCGCGCTGTACATGGCTACCTACGGCACACCGAACATCCAGGCGCTGACGCGGGCGAGCCGCGCTTTTTACGACGCGCCGCCGCCAAAGTTCGGGTCGGACCCCATCCTCTCGCCCCGTGGCGTCGTCTACGTGGCTGGGCCGGACCAGCTCGACATGCTGAAACAGGCCTATGCAGAGGCCCATGCGATCTCGCCCAACGTGGAATGGGTGGAGCAGGCCGCACTGCTGGCCCAGCTGCCGTGCCTGAAGCCCGAAGCCGTGGCCGCAGGCATGAGCGAGCCCGAGGCGGCCGACATCGATGTGCACGCGCTGCACCAGGGCTACCTGCGTGGCCTGCGCCAGCGCGGCGGCCAGGTGCTGACGAATGCCGAGGTCACGGCCCTGCAGCGCGTTGGCGATAGCTGGAAGGTGACCCTGGCCGATGGCCGGGTGCTGCAGGCCAAAACCATTGTGAACGCCGCAGGCGCCTGGGCTGACGTGGTAGCGGGCCTGGCAGGCGTGCCGCCCATTGGCCTGGAGCCGCGCCGCCGCACCGCCTTCACCTTTGCCGTGCCCGAGGGCATGGATGCCACGCACTGGCCTGCGGTGATCGGCATCGACGAGAGTTTTTACTTCAAGCCCGATGCGGGCCAGCTGCTGGGCTCGCCGGCCAACGCGGACCCTACGCACCCGCACGACGTGGTGCCCGAAGAACTGGACGTGGCCACGGGGATTTATCACATCGAGGAAAAAACTACCTTCCAGATCCGCCGCCCCTCCCACACCTGGGCGGGCCTGCGCTCGTTCGTGCCCGATGGCGACATGGTGATTGGCTGGGACAACCATGTACCCGGCTTTTTCTGGCTGGCGGGGCAGGGCGGGTATGGGATTCAGAGCGCGGCGGGCGCCTCGTTGCTGGCGCGGCAGCTGCTGCGCGGCGAGCCACTGGCGGAAGAACTGGTGCGCGAGGGGGTGGCGCCGCAAGGGCTGTCGCCTGCACGGCTGCGATAGCTGCGCGTCTGCTTTTTGGCCGAAGGGGGCCTCAGGCGAACGTGTTGACCTGGGTACCCAGCGTGCCGGACGTGGCCAGCCCTGGCTGGGGCATGGATTGCTGCATGGCATCCAGCAGCGTGGCCGCTGACGTGGCCTGCATGTCCAGCGCCTTCTTCAGCACCACCATGTTCAGCGCATCGGACGTCTTGGCACTGGCCAGCGCGGTGGCGGTGTTGACGATGCTGTTGGTGAGGGCGACGTCCATGGTGATTCCTTGGGGTGATGGATTCATATCGGCATGCGTGCGGCAGGCTTGAGGGTTTTTACATATCCGGGCCCGCCTGGGGTTGCCATTCTCACTCCAGCGCCGCCGCCCCAATGGCTCCGCACGCCGCCAGGTCGGACGCGCGAACCCCGGGCAACTGCCGTGCTGCGTCCCGAAGCGCCGTGCGCAAGCCTTCCTCCAGCGTGGGGTGGTAGAACGGCATGCCCAGCAGGTCGTGCACCGTCAGTTTCTGCTGAATGGCCAATGCAAGCAGGTGGGCCATGTGTTCGCCCTGGGGCGCGCACATCTCGGCGCCCTGCAGACGGCCGGTGGCCCGGTCGGCGTGCAGGCAGATGCGCCCATGGTTGTGCTGGGCTGCCCGGGCCCGGCCCTGGTCGTCGAAGCTGGCCGTGCCCGTGATGGTGTGGACAGGGTCCATGTCGGCAAGGCGCTGGCCCACCATCGCGACGTTGGGATCGCAGAACACGATGGCCAGCGGGGTGCGGCGCTGAAAGCGCGCAGGTGTCTCCGCCAGGGCATTCATCCCGGCGATATGGCCTTCGTCGGCCGCCTCGTGCAGCAGCGGCACGTGGGCGTTCGCGTCCCCGGCCAGGAACACGGGCAGGCTGCCGATCTGCTGGGTCCGTGCATCCACCGTGGGCATGCCATGCTTGTCCAGCAGCACATCCAGGGTGTCCAGGCCCAGGTGCTCGATATTGGGTACGCGGCCCATGGCAGCGACGACCTGGTCCACCACCACGCGGTGGGAGCCGCTGCGCACTTCGATGCCGCCGGGCACTTCCCGCAGTTCGGCCGGGGCCCCGGCGTGCAGCACCATGTCCTTCTTGAGCAGCGCTGTCAGTTCGGCGTTGAGCGCCGGGTCGCTCAGGCCCGCCAGTGTGTCGCCGGTGGTGAAGGCGGCCACCTGCAGCCCGAGCCGGGCCAGCGCCTGGGAGATCTCCACGCCGATGGGGCCCATGCCAATCACGGCGATGCGGGGGCCGAGGCTGGGCTGCTCGAACAGGGTGTCGGTGGTGAGCATGCGGTCGCCAAACGCCAGCCATTCGTCCGGCACGCTCGGGCGCGAGCCGGTGGCGATGATGATGCTGCGCGTGGCATGGCGGGTGCCGTCGATGTCCACCGCGTGCGGGCCGGCCAGCGACGCGCGCCCGGATACCTGGGCGCTGCCCAGCCCGCTGGTGGCCTTCAGAACGCCCGCCACGAAATCATCGCGCAGGGCGCGCACGCGCCGCAGCACGGCCGGTATGTCGGCGGTCAGGGCCTGTGCGCCCCGCAGGCCGAATTCCTCGAATGCGTGGCGGCGGTGAAAGGCGTTGGCCGCCTCGATCAGTGCCTTGGAGGGCATGCAGCCTACCCGCGCGCAGGTGGTGCCCCAGGGCCCTTCGTTGACGATCAGGTAGCGGTCCGTGCGTTTGCGCACCTCGCGCAGGGCGGCCAGGCCGGCTGTGCCTGCGCCAATGATGATGGTGTCGAGCGGTTGGCTCATGGGTGGTTCCTTGGGAGCCCTGCAAACCCTGAGTGTCGCGGCCCGGCCGCGCGGCGCTTGTAGGCGCAAAGGCCTTTGTTGGTTCCCCCTGCCCGGGCAGCGCGGCGTGGCCGGCGAAGCCCTTGCCCTCGCGGCAGCCCCGAAAGGTGCCGTCGTTCAGGCCGCCGGCTCGGTCCAGCCCACGCGGCCCTGGCCGCAGTCGTTGATGCGCTGCACGAAGGCCGCGGCCCGCGCTTCGGGCAGGCGCAGCTGCACGGTGACCAGGCTGCCATGCCGCACCTCTGACAGTTCGGCCCCGGCCAGGTCGATTTCGCGGCGCAGCAGGCCTTCCAGGGCGTAGGGCACCAGGCACTGCAGGGTTTTCATGCGCTGCAGCGTGACCTTGGGGGCGGTGAGCAGTGCCTGCGCCACCGTGTCGGTGTAGGCGCGCACGAGGCCGCCCGCTCCCAGCTTCACGCCGCCAAAGTAGCGCACCACCGTGGCCAGCACCCCCTCCAGGTCCTGGTGGCGCAGCACGTCGAGCATGGGCCGCCCGGCCGTGCCCCCGGGTTCGCCGTCATCCACCGCCGCCGACTGGCCGCCCGCCAGCAGGGCCCAGCAGATGTGCGCGGCACCAGGGTGCTGCTTCCACAGCGCATCCACCGCGGCCTGCGCGCTGGCGCGGTCGGCCATGGGCTGCACGCAGCCGATGAACCGGCTTTTCTTGATGACAAGTTCGCTGTGCGCGGGCGCGGCCAGAGTGTGGGGCATGGGGCGCAGAGTGTAAGGGGGCGGCCCGTGTGTGAAAAAAGTCACAGCCCAGGGCCGCGGGAAGGGGTACGCCCGCGTGAAACGCCCGCGACCGTGTGTTCTGTCACACAGGAGTGCGGCGCGGATTCCTACACTGCGCATTGAAGCCCTGACTTACGCTGGCGCTCAGTTTTTTGCAGCGCCGAAGCCTTATAAAAAGGAACCGCCATGTTCGCCATCCCGTTCACCGCCCCGTCGCATGCCGCCTGGGGCCACCATCTTTTTGGCAGGTTCCTGTCGCGCTCGGCACCGCCCGCTGCTGGCGTGGCGGTCGCGCAGGCCATGCCTGCCGAGGCCGAAGCCGCGGTGGCGGAGGACGCGTTCCCGGATCTGGCGCAGCGGGTGCGTGAAGTCGGGGAATGGTAGCCAGGGCGACGGCGCTCGACGGGCGGCCCCGCCCTGTCCAGCACCCGGGCGCCTTCCTTCTTCCTGGGTAGCAATGCAGGGCCGTGCATGGCCACGGAAAGTCCCCACGGTTCCCTGCGGGCTTTCGTCGATATCGGCCTGGCTCCTCGGTACAATAAACAATCCATCTGGATGGTTTGTTGAATGACCGAAGCACATCGCCGCCAAAAACAGCCTGAACTGATCCGCAGCCAATTGCTGGCCGTGGTCCGGGAACTCCTGGTGCGGGAGGGCCCCCACGCCGTCACGCTCGATGCCGTGGCCCAGCGGGCCCACGTGACCAAGGGCGGGCTCCAGCACCACTACCGCAGCAAGCAGGCCCTGCTGGATGCGCTGTCGGACCAGCTCTTCGAGGAGTTTGAACAGTGTTTTGCGAAAGCGCTGGACCAGGAAGAGGACACGCCCGGGCGCCATGCGCGTGCCTACATCAGGACCTGCTTTGACAGCGGCTCGGACAGCCGCCAGGTGGAGACGCAGCGGGCGATCGGCCTGCTGGCCCTGACGTCCGCGCCGTGCCGCCAGCGGTGGCATGCCGCGATGGCGGCGGCACTGAAGGCCGACGGCGACGATCCCCACACGGCCAATGTGCTGCTGGCCTGCCGCCTGGCGGGAGACGGGTTCTGGTTCGCGCAGATGCTCGATGTCTATGCACTCGACCAGCCGCGCAAGGCCGCCATCCTGGACATCCTCCTGTCCCTGTGCCAAGGAGGCCGGCCATGACCTGGAGCACGTCCGCGGGCACCTATCTGATCCTGGGCGCCGCCATCTTGCTGGAAGTGCTAGGCACCACGGCACTGAAGGCCTCCGAGGGATTCACCCGGCTGGTGCCGAGCACGGTCACCGCGGTGGCCTACATGGCGTCGTTCTACCTGCTCTCGCTGGCGCTCAAGACGCTGCCGATGGGCATTGCCTATGCGGTCTGGTCCGGTGTGGGCATCGTGCTGATCTCCACCGTGGGCTGGGTGTACTACGGCCAGCGCCTGGATCTGCCGGCCGTGATCGGGTTGGGCCTGATCGTGGCGGGTGTCCTGGTGGTGAACCTGTTTTCCCACAGCGTGGGCCACTGAGCAGCCGCCAAGGCGGCCCGGCTTGCGGCCTCGCGGCATGTCCTATCCACCGATTCCCGTTTTTGTACCTGTTTCCCATGAACCTGCGACCTTCCCCGTCCGCCGGGCCTTTCTGCGTCACTGGCCAGACACCTTCGAGAGCGCAGCTGCAAGCGCTGCTGGCGGCAGGACATCCTGCCTTGCACTTTGAGCAATGCGACTTCGACGGGCTGGACCTGGCGGGCCTGCCGCTGCGCGGCGCCCAGTTCATTGGCTGTTCGTTCCTCGGGACCTCCCTGGACAAGGCGGATCTTGGCGGCACACGCTGGCTGGACTGCCGGGCAGGGCAGGCGCAGTTCCGCTTGGCGGACCTCACCGAGGCGCGCTTTCACCGCTGCGACCTGAACAACACCTCCTGGGACCGCGCCAACCTGGCCTCGGCACGGTTCGCCGAAGTCAAGCTCACCGGCGCGCATTTTCGCGAGGCCGGCACGCTGGGGCTGGGTTTTCACGATTCGCTGCTGGTGGGGGCCGACCTGCGCGGCGTCTCGTTTCGCAAGCAGACGGTGGAGCAGCTGGACCTGTCGGATGCCGATCTGGCCGGGTGCGATTTTCGGGATGCTGTGTTCGAAGGCGGAAGCCTGCGCGATGCGCACCTGAAGAACGCGCGCTTTGATGGCGCGGACCTGCGGTCGGTCGACCTGGGCGGGCTGCGCATCGCGCACCTGGCGCAGTCTTTCAAGGGCGCCATCATCTCGGCCGACCAGGCGGGGGTGCTGGTCAGCGAGCTGGGCATCCGGGTGGTGTGAAGCCGGCGAGGCGGCCGGATCGCCGGCGCTTTTCTACAGCCTGAGCTCCCAGGTTTCGCCCACGGCCTGCTGGCCGAAGCCCTCGTAGGGTTCCGACTTGACCAGCTTGAAGCCGCGTTTGGCGTAGATGCCACGCGCGGCCGTCAGGCAGCTATTGGTCCACAGCACCATTTTCCGGTAGCCCTTGGCCCGCGCGAACGCGATGCACTCGTCGGTCAGGCGGGCGCCCAGCCCCAGGCCGCGCGCCCGGGGCGACAGGATGAGCATCCGCAACTGGGCCGTGCTGGCGGACTTGCGCACCACGAACACGGCGCCCACGCGTTCGCCCTCCAGTTCGGCGATCCAGCACCGCTCCCAGCCCGGCTGGAACTTGCGCACGAACTGCGCGGCGATGTCCGCCACCAGTGCCTCGAAGCGGCTGTCCCAGCCGTACTCGCGCCAGTAGATTTCGCCATGCTGCTGCACCACCCAGCCGATGTCGCCGGGCACGGGGTCGCGCAGCACGGCCACCTTGGGCGCCGCCGCAGCGCCGCTGGCGGGCTCCAGCAAGGCCTCGATGCGTTGCATGGCGTCCACCAGTTCGTGCCGCCGGGCCGGCGGCAACGGGGCAAGCAGCGCGGCGGCTTCGTCGCGCGAGCGCTGCTGCAGCGGTTCGAACGCAGCGCGCCCGGCAGGGGTGAGCGTGAGCACGCTCTGGCGCGCATCACGGGCGCTGGCGCTGCGCAGGATCCAGCCCGCGCCTTCAAAACGCCGCAGGATCCGGCTCAGGTACCCGCCGTCCAGGCCCAGGTCCCGGGCCAGCTCGCTGGCGACCGGCGCGTCGCGGTGGGCCAGCTCGTACAGCACGCGCACGTCGGTCAGCGAGAGATCGCTGCCCAGGTACGGGTCCAGCACGCCCACGCGGCGGGTGAAGAAGCGATTGAACCTGCGCACGGCCTTCACGGCGTCGGCGGCGACGGGCGCGCTGCCTGCGGCTGCGCTGGCCTGGGAGGATGGATTCGTGCTCATATATGCCTTTGTCATGTAATTAATTGACAAAAGCAAGTATATGCCTGATCTCCATCAAACCTTGGGGAGTGAAGGGCAAGTGCGTTCGGGGCGACAAAACACGCCTGCCAACGTAAAATCACGGGTTATCCACCACAGCCGCGCCCCACGAGGCCCCATCCGCACATGGGCTGGCCGCGCTCCCCATCTGAATGAACGCCCCCGTCGACGTCTCCTTTTTTGCGCGTGCCGCAAAGCCATTGACCAGCTACCGCCCGTACTGGGCCAAGCGCTTTGGCACGGCCCCGTTCTTGCCGATGAGCCGCGCCGAGATGGACAAGCTGGGCTGGGACAGCTGCGACATCATCCTGGTGACGGGCGATGCGTATGTGGACCACCCGAGCTTCGGCATGGCCGTGATCGGCCGCACGCTGGAGGCCCAGGGCTTTCGCGTGGGCATCATCGCCCAGCCCGACTGGCAAAGCGCCGAGCCCTTCAAGGTGCTGGGCAAGCCCAACCTGTTCTGGGGCGTGACGGCGGGCAACATGGACTCGATGATCAACCGGTACACGGCCGACCGGAAGATCCGCAGCGACGACGCCTACACGCCCGGCGACATTGGCGGCAAGCGCCCCGACCGCGCGGCCATCGTTTACAGCCAGCGCTGCCGCGAGGCGTTCAAGGACGTGCCCATCATCCTGGGCGGCATCGAAGGCAGCCTGCGCCGCATCGCGCACTACGACTACTGGAGCGACAAGGTGCGCCGCTCCATCGTGGTGGACAGCAAGTGCGACCTGCTGCTGTACGGCAACGCCGAGCGCGCCCTGGTCGAGGTGGCGCACCGCATCGCCGCGCGCGAGCCGGTCGAGCAGATCACCGATGTGCGTGGCACGGCCTTCGTGCGCCGGCCCGACGACGAGAGCGGCAAGGGCTGGTTCGAGATCGATTCCACCAGCGTGGACGAGCCCGGGCGCGTGGAGGCCCACGTCAACCCCTACATGACGACCAGCGAGCAGGCGGCGGCGCAGGGCACCACCTGCAGCAAGGAGGATGCTCCTGATTCTGTAGCTGTTGGCGCAGATCCATCAAGCGCTGGAGGCCAAAAAGACCTTCAGTCGGCTGAACCCAACCCCGCCATCCAGCCCATGCTGTTCGTGGCCAACCCGGCACTCAAGGCGAAGCTCAAGGTGCCGCCGCGCGACAGGAGCGTGATCCGCCTGCCCAGCTACGAGCAGGTCAAGAGCGACCCGGTGCTGTACGCCCATGCCAACCGCGTGCTGCACCTGGAGACCAACCCCGGAAACGCCCGCGCGCTGGTGCAGGCGCACGGCGAGGGTGCCACCGCCCGCGACGTATGGATCAACCCGCCGCCCATCCCGCTGACCACGGCCGAGATGGACCACGTGTTCGACCTGCACTACGCGCGCGGCCCGCACCCGAGCTATGCCGACGAGAACGGCAGCCACGACGGCGCGACCAAGATCCCCGCGTGGGAGATGATCCGGTTCTCGATCAACATCATGCGCGGCTGCTTTGGCGGCTGCACCTTCTGCTCGATCACCGAGCACGAGGGCCGCATCATCCAGAGCCGTTCCGAGGATTCCATCATCCAGGAGATCGAGGACATCCGCGACAAGGTCAAGGGCTTCACCGGCACCATCAGCGACCTGGGCGGCCCCACGGCCAACATGTACCGCCTGGGCTGCAAGAGCCCCGAAATCGAGGCCGCCTGCCGCAAGCCCAGCTGCGTGTACCCGGGCATCTGTTCCAACCTGGGCACCAACCACGACCCGCTGATCAAGATCTACCGCCGAGGCCGCGCGCTCAAGGGCATCAAGAAGATCCTCATCGGCTCGGGCCTGCGCTACGACCTGGCCGTGAAGTCGCCCGAGTACGTGAAGGAACTGGTGCAGCACCACGTGGGTGGGTATCTGAAGATCGCGCCCGAGCACACCGAGCAGGGCCCGCTGACCAAGATGATGAAGCCGGGCATCGGCAGCTATGACAAGTTCAAGCAGATGTTCGAGAAGTTCAGCGAAGAGGCGGGCAAGAAGCAGTTCCTGATCCCCTATTTCATCGCCGCGCACCCGGGCACCAGCGACGAGGACATGATGAACCTCGCCATCTGGCTCAAGAAGAACGGTTTTCGCGCCGACCAGGTGCAGACCTTCTACCCGAGCCCCATGGCCACGGCCACGGCCATGTACCACAGCAACAAGAACCCGCTGCGCAAGATCACGCGCGAGAGCGAGACCGTGGACATCGTGCGTGGCGAAAAGCGCCGCCGCCTGCACAAGGCCTTCCTGCGCTACCACGACCCGAACAACTGGCCCCTGCTGCGCGATGCGCTCAAGGCCATGGGCCGGGCCGACCTCATTGGCAACGGCAAGCACCACCTGATCCCGACCTTCCAGCCGCTGACCGATGGCGGCTACCAGAGCGCCCGGCGCAAGAATTCCACCCCCACCGGTGCCAAGGCTGCCGTGGTGCCCGCATCGCGCAGCGTGCAGCAGCCCACCAAGGGCCGCATCCTGACCCAGCACACCGGCCTGCCACCGCGCGTGACAGGGGGCGCCACCGCGCCCGGCGGCGGCAAGAGCGGCAAGGCATTCAAGAAGGCCCGCTAGGCGGGCCGCCACGCGCGCCACACCCGCCATGCCCCAGCAACGCATCCTGCTGCACGCCGGCGCCGCATGGAAGGTCGAGCGGGTTCTCAAGCATGCCGCGCCCGTGCGGTGGAGCGCGACCTACGAAGCAGCCTCCGGGCGCTGGGTGCTGCCCATGGATGGGCTGTCCGAGTTCCAGATGGCAGGGCAGGTGGTCCTGCTCGACGGCCTGACGGCCCTGGGTTTGCCGCAGGGGCTGCCCTACCAGATGCGGCCCCTGCAGCCCACGCCGCAAACCAGCATCGTGGTGAGCACGAAGGGGAATGGGCCGGTGGGCGCCCCGGGCAACCAGAACAACCTGTCGCCGCGCGTGCGCATGCTCACGCCGCGCCTGCTGTGGCGCCTGCGCATGCACTGGCGGGCGCTGGCCGATGGGCGCCCGCTGCCCGCCGGGGGCGCGGCGTTCGATGTGCTGCAGGGCACGCCGCCGCATTCGGCGCCGCGGACGGTAGGGCGCGCGCGGCGCTTCATGGCCCAACGGGTGGCCCTGGCCGATGGCGAGCGGTGGTCCCTGCAGGATGCGGCGGACGCGGCCGGCTGCTCGGCGTTTCACCTCGCCCACCTGTTTCGGCGGCATCTGGGCCTGGGCCTGCACGGCTACCGCCAGCGCCTGCGGATGGCGGCCGCGCTGCAGCGGCTGGAGGCGGGTGAATCGGACCTGGCCGCGCTGGCGCACGACCTGGGGTACTGCAGCCAGAGCCACCTGGGCGCTGTCTTTCGCGCCGAGGTGGGCGTGACGCTGGCGCAGGCGCGGTCCGCGCTGCAGGGGCGGGGCGGGTAGACCCCGCGAAAGCCTGCCAAGCCCGCGGCCGCGCGAAGCGCAGGATTCTGATATCCCGCCGGGGCCATGGGCGCGAGACTGGCGCCATGTCCTCTTCTGCGTTTTCCATTTCTCGCATTTTTCACGCGCGGCCTGCATCGCCGGCCCGGAACCTGGCCATCGGGGTGCTGGCCGCGCTGGCAGCGGCCCTTGTGGGCAGCGGCTGGCAGATCGTCACGCGCCACGGCGTCACCACGTCGCTCGGGCCGGTGGAGCTGGCCGTGCTGCGCTATGGCGTTCCCGCGCTGGTGCTGGCCCCGCTGTGGTGCCGGCGCACCGGATGGCCCGCCGCGATGTCCCTGGGACGGCTGGCCCTGCTGGTGCTGGGGGGCGGGCTGCCCTTTGGCCTGCTGGTGCTGGCGGGGGCACGCTGGGCGCCGGCGGCGCACATGGGCATCTTCATGGCCGGCTGCATGCCGCTGTTCGTGGCGCTGGGCGGGCGGCTGGTGCAGGGCGACAGGCTGGGGCGCCTGCGCGTGCTGGGCCTGGTGCTGATGGCGCTGGGCGTGGCGGCGCTGGGCCTGGGGGTGTGGCGCGATGGCCTGGCGTCCTGGCGCGGGGATCTGCTGTTTGTGCTGGCGGCCGTGCTGTGGGCCGCCTACACGCTGGCGTTTCGGGGCTGTGGCCTGTCGCCCTGGCAGGGGGCCGCCCTGGTGAACCTGGGATCTGCGGTGCTGCTGGTGCCCGTGGTGATTGTCTGGGGCGCCCCGCGCCTGGTGACGGCACCCTGGACCGACGTGGTCTTCCAGGCGCTGGGGCAGGGTGTGATGGCCGGTGTGCTGGGGCTGGTGGCCTACACGGTGGCCATTGCACGGCTGGGTGCCGCCCGCGCGGCGCTGTCCGCCGCGCTGGTGCCCGTGCTCACGGCGCTGGGCGCGGCCTGGCTGCTGGGAGAGGTGCCGCAGCGCAGTGCCTGGGCGGCACTGGCGCTGGTGGTCCCCGGCGTGGTGCTGGCCAGCGGCGCCGTCGTGCCGGGGCGCCTGGCAGCGGACCTCAGGCGGCGTGCCGCGCGTCGGGGAGCGCGGCGCCACCCGCCGGCGGTACCGCCTGGCCCAGGCACTCGCCCAGCGGAAGGGGCCGCGCCACCGCGTAGCCCTGGGCATAGTCCACGCCGATGAGCCGCAGCGCGTCCACGATGGCGGCGCTCTCGGCGAACTCGGCGATGGTCTGCTTGCCCATCACATGGCCGATGCGGTGGATCATTTCCACCATGGCGCGGCTGGTGGGGTCCTGCAGCATGTCCTTCACGAAGGCGCCGTCGATCTTGAGGTAGTTGACCGGCAGGTGCTTGAGATAGGTGAAGGACGACATGCCCGCGCCGAAGTCGTCCAGCGCGAACCGGCAGCCCAGCTGCTGCAGCTCCTTCATCAGGCGCACGGCGTTGGGCAGGTGCGAGATGGCGCTGGTCTCGGTGATCTCGAAGCACAGCAGTGCGGGGTCCAGGCCGGATTCGGTGAGGGTGGTGCGGATGTACTTGAGCAGGCTGTCGTCGCCCAGGCTGGTGCCCGACAGGTTGATGGCGCAGGTGTGCAGCGGCAGGGCGCCCGGCGTGCGCTGGTGCAGCGCCAGCGCGTGCAGCGTGTGCCGGATCACCCAGCGGTCGATGGAGGGCATCATTCCGTAGTGCTCGGCGGCCGGGATGAAGGTGCCGGGCGCCACGAGCTGGCCGCCCTCCTCGCGCAGCCGCAGCAGCACCTCCATGTGCAAACCCTCTTCGGCGTGGACCTGCAGCGCGCCGATGGCCTGCGCGTGCAGCTGGAAGCGGTCGTGCTCCAGCGCCAGGCGCAGGCGCCGCACCCAGTCCATGTCGCCTTCGCGCCGGGTCATCTCGATGTCCTCGGGCTGGTAGATGAACACCCGGTTGCGGCCGCCCTCCTTGGCGCGGTAGCAGGCCATGTCGGCCACGCGCATCGCTTCCTGTATGGACGTGAGCGCGGGGATGAGCTGCACCATGCCGATGGAGAGGCCGGTCGTGAGGTGCTGGCCCTCCCATGCCAGCCGCAGGTCCTGGCCAGCCTGGCGCAGCTGCTCGGCGATGCGCGCCGAGGGCCCGGCGGGGCAGTCCTTGAGCAGGATGCCGAACTCGTCCCCGCCCAGCCGCGCCAGCGTGTCGCCCTCGCGCAGGTGGCTTTGCAGCATGCGGCAGACCTCGCGCAGCATCTCGTCGCCCGCCTGGTGGCCGCAGGTGTCGTTGATGAGCTTGAACTGGTCCATGTCCACGTAGAGCAGGGAGCCCTCGCGGCCCGGCTGGCGCGGGCGGCTGAGCAAGGCCTCGAGCCGGTGCTCGAACTCGCGCCGGTTGACCAGGCCCGTGAGCGCGTCGTGGCTGGCCTGCCAGGAGAGCTGTTCCACGTAGTGCTGTTCGCGCGTGACGTCGTGCAGTACCAGCACCGCGCCGGTCACGGTGCCCTGGTGCTGGATGGGCGAACCCACCAGCTTCACCGGCACGACGGTCTGGCCGGGGCGCACGATGGTGCGGTTGATGTCGTCCTGCATGCCCTTGGCGCTCCTTGCGCCGCCCGCGTTCGCGGCGCCGTGGCTGCCCTGCCGCAGTATCTGCTCGATGAGCGTCCCGGCGGCCTGGGGCCGGGGGTCTTCGCCATCGAACTTCAGGGCCTCGTCCAGCGGTTTTCCCACGGCCTGCTGGGCGCTGCAGGCCAGCAGCTGCTCCGCCGCCGGGTTCATGTACATCACTTCGCCATGGATGTTGGTCGTCACCACCCCGTCGCCGATGGCGGTGAGCGTGGTGCGTGCCTGCTCGCGCTCCGCGCTGAGCGCCTGCTCCACGCGCCGGCGCTGCGCCAGCAGGGTGTGGGTGTGCCACAGGGTCAGCAGGATCAGGGTGGCCGCGATGCCCATGTTGGTCCACATCAGCAACGCCACGATGCGGCGCGAGCTGTCTCCCAGGGCCTCGCTGAAGGCGCGGGCGGCGGGGGTGACTCCCGCATTGATGTCGCGGATGGCGGTTTGCCACTGCGCGCGGGTATCGTCGTCCACCGAACCCAGCTCGGTATCGTGGCGGATCTCGTGGGACAGGTCGCGCAGCGCATTGATGTATTCGTCTCCCACCAGCCAATGCTGGATCGGCTTTTGAACGATGTCGAAATGGTGGAGGTAGCGCAGCAGCCAGATGAGTCCGTCGATGTCCTGCGGATGGTTGCCTCCGCGCAGGAAACCCTCGCGTGCCAGATCGACCTGCACCTGCCCGGGTTGCAGGGCCAGGCGGGCCGCCCGGTCTCCCAGCGGAATATCGATGGCCTGCGTGAACAGCGCGAATGCCTGGGGCGAGCCATTGGCCGCGTACTGGCCCAGGTAATAGATGGCATCCTTTTGCCCCTTCGTCCACAGGCTTTCGCCGGCGACGAAACCGCGCACGGTGGACAGCACGTACAGGCTGGCGGTGGCGCAGGCGGCCAGCAGCAGCACCATCACGATGAAGGGCCAGGTGAGCCGCAATGTCAGCTGCACGGGTCTTCGCTCGTCTGGCTGCAACACAACATCCATGGACTGTTCTCCCGCCTGTTCGCCAAGTTGGTTGCCGGGCCGCTTCCTGGGGGCTGCGTCAGCGCCGGCGGCACAGGGCGGGGCATGCATCCCGGTGGCGCTGGCACAGGCTTCGGCAAGGCGTCGGACAGCCCGCCGGTGCGGTGCTTTGCACTATATAGCGATCAGGTCGCCCCTGCATGCAAAGCATGGCATTGCGGCGCGCATCCCCGGGCTGGCGGCGGGGGCTGCGAAGGCGCGTTCCCAAAAGACAGCGGCCCGGCGCGCTGGTCTGCGCGCCGGGCCGCTTCGCGGCGTCCGGGCCCCTGGAAAGGGCCGGGCCCCGTCAGGGTGCCGCGTGGGTGCCCACCAGTACCGATTGTGGGGCGTCGTCCTTGGCCGGGGGCGTGATGAGATCCTCGATGATGAACGTGCGGTAGTAGAAAGCCGCTACCGCGCCTTCCGGTGCGATGGCGCCCACCAGCCGCTCGGTGTTGTCCTTGTCGGCCATGTGCACCAGCATGCCGTGGTGTCCCGTGCCGGCCAGGTCGGCGATGCGGCGCACCATGTCGCCCTCGGCGCCCACCGACGGCAGGGGTGCGTCGGCCGTGCCCAGGGTGTGCACGATCTCCTGCAGGATGACCTCGGGGCTGGCGTAGGCGATCTCGCCCGCGTGGCCAGCGCCCTGCAGGGCCGTGGCGGCCTGGCGCACGCAGTCTTCGTCGGGGAAGAGGGCGAATACATGGCCCGTGGGGTAGAAAACGCCGCCCATGTTGGTCATGGTGGAATCAAGAACGAGGGGTTTCATGGGCATCTCCCGAGGTGTTTCAGACCTTTTCGATTGAAACCCCTCCCCCCGGTGCGTGGTGTAGGCCAGCGGGCACTCTGCGCGTCAGCACCCTTTGGGACGCAGCAGGAAATATGGAGGAAAATAGCCTCTGGCGCAGATCCATCCAGCGCAAGCAGCTATCAAAATTGACGGTTCTTTGCAGCCCTGCCTAGCGCAGCCATCCGCCCAGCCAGGCCCCGAGCGCCGCGCAGTGGAGCACCACGGTGGCCCAGTAGACCGCGCGAAACTCCAGCTTGCGGGACTTGTGCCGCAGCCACTGCTGGGCGAACCATGCGCCCGGCCAGCCGCCCGCCAGGCCCAGCAGGTGCAGGTGGCTCTCTCTGGTGCGCCACTGGCCGTTTTGCGCGGCGCTCTTGTCGATGGCGTAGACCAGGAAGGTCAGGAGGTTGACGGCCATGGCAGCGCCCAGCACCCACCAGGGGAGCCGGCCGGCCCAGAAGCCCCAGGCCAGCAGGGCCGCCCAGCCCAGCATCAGCACCAAGGCCGGGCCCGCCGGGGTGGGCGGGCCGCTGGCATCCGCGGTGCGCCGATGGCGTCGAACCTGGGGCCGGGCGGCCCGCTGCGCCGGTGTGCGCCGTGCCGGGCGCGCAGCGGCTGTCGGCGGCGCCGTGACCGATGGGCGGGGCTGGGCGGTGGCACCCGGGTGCGCCGCAGGCTGCACGGCCATCGCCCTGGGCCCCTTGCCGCCCACATGGATTTCTTCATACACCACGGCCAGGCCCTCGCGGGGCGCGGCGCTGCCTTGGTAGTCCCGCACATGAAAGAACACATCGGCCGAGGTGTCCGGGCTGCGGATGAAACCGAAGGCGCGTGTGGCATCCCAGCGGATGACGGTGCCTTGCTTGTGCATCGGTGAAAACGGGTTCTCAGGCGAGGGTGTGCAGGGGAATGTCCTGGGCGGCGGCGAGCGCGTCCAGCTCCCCGCGGGTCTGGCCGCGCAGGAAGTTCGCCACGGCCTGGTGCGTGGCGGGCGCGCGCAGCTGGCCCGGGTCGCCAGAGGCTGGCAGCCCCGCAGCGGCGCACAGGCGCGCGGCGAAGTGGGGTTCCAGCGCGGCCACGGCCACGCGGCCGTCGGCGCAGGGGTAGATGCGGTAGCCCGCGTGGTTGCCGCCCACGTCGCCCTCGGGCGTGGTCAGGCCCCAGTCGCGCGGCTGGGCCAGCCAGGCGGCGGCATCGGCCAGCGCCACTTCGATGCACACGCCGCTGCCGGTGTGGGCGCGCTCCAGCAGGGCCTGCAGCACGGCCTCGCTGGCCATCAGGGCGCCGCCCATGTCGGCGTACAGCGTGGGCGGCATCTCGGTGCCGGTCACCAGCCCGGCGTCGGCCAGGTAGGTGAGGTCGTGGCCGGGCTCCTCGGCCCGCTCGGCCGCCGCGCCCACGATGCGCACCAGCGACAGGCGCGGGTATTTCGACTGCAGCGCCTCCCAGCCCAGGCCCAGCTTGGCCAGGGCCGAGGGGCGGAAGGAGGTGATCAGCACATCGGTGCGGGCCAGTTCCGCATGCAGCGTCGCCTGGCCTTCGGCGGTCTTGAGGTGGGCATGCACCACGCGCACGCCGCCGTGCAGCGTGGCATAGGCCGCCGGGCTGTAGATGCCCATGGGGTCCGCACTGGGATGGCCGGGGGCGGGCGGGGGTTCGAGCTTGGTGCATTCGGCCCCCATGCGCGCGCAGCGCATCAGGGCGGCGGGGCCGGGCAGGTTGAGCGCGAGGCTCAGGACGCGGACGTTGCGCAGGGGCTGGGGCAGGGCGGTTGTCATGGGTTGGGGGTTGTCTCGGTGTCGTGGTCTTGAACGGAAGGCTCGGCGCCGGAACTTCAGGGGGCGCGCGGGCTCACTCCCTGCGTTATACATAATTTGTTACGCTCCCTGACCCATGCAACGCAGAACCTCTTTGGCCGCCCTCACGGGCCTGGCCGCCTTTCCGGGAGCATTCATGACCACGTCCCTGAGCAGCGCCGCCACCGCGCCGGCGCTGCAGGCGCTCAAGCCCTCGCCCCGCATGCCGGTGCTGTTCGTGGGCCACGGCAGCCCCATGAACGCCATCGAGGACAACGCCTGGCGCCGCAGCTGGCAGGCCATGGGCGCGGAGTTGACGGCGCGCGCCGTGCAGCCGCAGCTCATCCTGTGTGTGTCGGCCCATTGGCTCACGCGCGGCGGCTGGCAGCTAACTGGCATGGCCCATCCCAAGACCATCCACGACTTCGGCGGTTTTCCCCAGGCGCTGTTCGACCAGCAATACCCCGCGCCCGGTGCGCCGCAGGTGGCGCGCAGCCTGGCGGCCGAACTGAAGTCGCCCGCGACGGGCGGCGCATTGGGCGTGGATGAAGGTGAATGGGGCCTGGACCACGGCACCTGGTCGGTGCTCAAGCCCATGTTTCCCAAGGCGCAGATCCCCGTGCTGCAGCTGAGCATGGACTACAGCCGCGCCCCGGCCGAACACTACGCGCTGGGCCAGCAATTGAAGGCGCTGCGCGAGCGCGGCGTGCTGATCGTGGGCAGCGGCAATGTGGTGCACAACCTGCGTCTCACGCGCCGTGGCACGGCCGCCAACGAGGCGTACGACTGGGCCACCGAGTTCGACACCGTGGTGCAGGAGCAGATCAAGAAGGGCCAGCTGGGCGCCCTGCAGGACTTCCAGAAACTGGGTGCCGTGGCCAAACAGGCGCACCCCACACACGAGCACTA
This sequence comes from Acidovorax sp. GW821-FHT11A03, assembly GCF_058809075.1. Lineage (NCBI taxonomy): Bacteria > Pseudomonadati > Pseudomonadota > Betaproteobacteria > Burkholderiales > Comamonadaceae > Acidovorax > Acidovorax sp. GW821-FHT11A03. The sequence goes on along the minus strand of NZ_JBXASG010000001.1, from coordinate 727,972 downwards.
TCTGCCGCTGCTGTATGCGGCGGGGGCCGTGTTGCCCAGCGAGATGCCCCGTTTCTTCAACACGGGCTACCAGTCGGCGTCGATCTCGATGCGGTCGGTGCTGTGGGGGTGATGGGCGCCCCGCCTGTGGTGGTTTGCTTCTATTTTTATAGCTGGTAGCGCTTATGGATCAAGCGCCAGAGGCCAAAATGACTTGAAAACCCTGTGCGGCGCCGATCAGCTCGGCAGGTCATCCGCCCGGACTGTCAGCCACGGCCAGCGTTCGCGGTAGCTTTCGGCCTTGGCCTGGAACAGCGGCAAGTGCGGGCACGCCGGGTTGGGGCGCATCAGTCCGGCATACAGCTCTTCAAGCCCATAGGGCGCGTACAGCGTGGGCTCCTCCATGCCAGGGCCGGATGCAGGCTGCAAGCCCACGCAGGTGCAGGGCACCAGAAAGCGCTCGATCCCGTTGCATGCCGATTGCAGCGGCGCATACGGGTAGCCGAACCAGCGTTCGTACCAGAGGTGCACCCGGGCCTGGTTCTTGGCTTCCACGGTGATCGGCAGGTCGGAAAAGAGGGCGGTGACGCGGGCTTGCACGGCCTGTTCGGCGGCTTCGGACAGGTCCGACGCATCGAAATAGAACAGGTCGTAGTCCTTGATGCGCGCCGTGGGCTCCAGGCCGGAGCGCAGGTTCCACACCGTCTGGAACAGGCAGCCCGCCACCAGCCAGGCATCCGGCAGGCCCAGAAGCGGCAAACGCTCCAGAAGGACCGCGTTGTACGGGTTCTGGAGCGCTTCGCTCACAAAGCGGCTCTGAAGATCAGCGCCAGGGTTCATCAAGGGGGTATTCACCGAATTGCGTATCGCCACTGTCCTTTGAACAAGCGCAGCCAATGCGAGGTAGCCGCGCAAGGGCCGCCCAAGCTGCATAGCGGCGCTCCTCTTGCGTGCGCTGGCTGCGTCCCCCTTCCCGAATTGCGCAGCAATTCGAGAGGAAGGGGGAAGGCGCGTCAGCGCCTCAGGGGGTTACATCACTTTGGAGATCGCCTGGCAGACGTAGTCGATGTTCTTGCTGTTCAGGGCTGCGACGCACATGCGGCCGGTGTCGGTGCCGTACACGCCGAACTCATTGCGCAGGCGCACCATCTGGTCCTTGGTCAGGCCCGAGTAGCTGAACATGCCGATCTGGGTGGTGATGAAGCTCATGTCCTGCTTCACACCGGCGGCCTTGAGGCCATCGACCAGCTTCTGGCGCATGGCCTTGATGCGCACGCGCATTTCGGCCAGTTCCTTTTCCCACATCGCGCGCAGCTCGGGGTTGTTCAGCACCGCGGCCACCACCGCGCCACCGTGGATGGGTGGGTTGGAGTAGTTGGTGCGGATGACGATCTTGAGCTGGCTCAGCACGCGGGAGGCTTCTTCCTTGTTGGTGCACAGCACGGACAGGCCACCCACGCGCTCGCCGTACAGGCTGAAGCTCTTGGAGAACGAGGTGGAAACGAAGAAGGTCAGGCCGGCGGCCACGAACTTGCCGATCACGGCGCCGTCTTCGGCGATGCCGTGGCCAAAGCCCTGGTAGGCCATGTCGAGGAAAGGCGTCAGGCCCCTGGCCTTGACGGCGGCAATCACCTGGTCCCACTGGGCGGCCGTGATGTCGTAGCCGGTGGGGTTGTGGCAGCAGGCGTGCAGCACGACGATGGTGCCGGGTGCGGCTGCGTTCAGGCTGGCCAGGAAACCTTCGAAGTTCACGCCGCGCTTGGCAGCGTCGTAGTAGGCGTAGGTATCGACCTCGAAGCCGGCGTTGGTGAACAGGGCGCGGTGATTTTCCCAGCTGGGGTCCGAGATCAGCACCTTGGCATTGGGGCTGACCTTCTTCAGGAAGTCGGCGCCGATCTTGAGGCCACCGGTGCCGCCGATTGCCTGCACGGTGGCCACGCGGCCGGAGGTCACGGGTTCGCTGTCGGCACCGAACACCAGGCTCTTGACGGCGTTGTCATAGGCCACGATGCCGTCGATGGGCAGGTAGCCACGGGCCGTGGGGGTGGACATCATGGTCTTTTCCGCGGCCTGCACGCACTGCAGCAGGGGCAGCTTGCCGTTGTCGTCGAAGTACACGCCCACGCCCAGGTTGACCTTGTTGGGGTTGGTGTCGGCGTTGAATTGCTCGTTGAGGCCCAGGATGGGGTCGCGGGGGGCCATTTCGACGGCGGTGAAAAGAGACATGAAAATCCTTGAAAGGTTGTCAGTAGCGAAGAATCCGGGCGTGGTGTACTGTGCCGGGTTCCGCCGATTTTAACGGCCTGCCCCTCCCACTCGTTGACTGCACCCATGCCGGATATCACACAGGTCATAACGGAAAAGCAAGACGGCGAATTCGTCCGTTTCCCCGATTCCCCCTTTGAATTGTTCCAGCCCTATCCGCCGGCGGGAGACCAGCCGGAGGCCATCAACAAGCTGGTGGAAGGACTGCGCGATGGCGAGGCCTTCCAGACCTTGCTCGGGGTGACGGGCTCGGGCAAGACCTTCACCATGGCCAACGTCATTGCCCGCATGGGGCGCCCGGCCATCGTGTTCGCGCCCAACAAGACCTTGGCCGCGCAGCTGTACAGCGAGTTCCGCGAGTTCTTCCCCAAGAACGCCGTGGAGTACTTCGTGAGCTACTACGACTACTACCAGCCCGAGGCCTATGTGCCCCAGCGCGACCTGTTCATCGAGAAGGACAGCGCCATCAACGAGCACATCGAGCAGATGCGCCTGTCGTGCACCAAGAGCCTGATGGAGCGAACCGACGTGGTCATCGTGGCCACGGTGTCGGCCATCTATGGCATCGGCGAACCCGAGAGCTATCACCGCATGGTGATGACGCTGCGCACCGGCGACAAGCTGGGCCAGCGCGACGTGATCGCCCAGCTGATCCGCATGCAGTACCAGCGCAACGAGGCGGACTTTTCACGCGGCAAGTTCCGCGTGCGGGGCGACACCATCGACGTGTTCCCGGCCGAGCATTCGGAGCTGGCCATCCGCATCGAGCTGTTCGATGACGAAGTGGAGAGCCTGCAGCTGTTCGATCCGCTCACGGGCCGCGTCAAGCAGAAGATCCCGCGCTTCACGGTCTACCCGAGCAGCCACTACGTGACGCCGCGCGACAAGGTGCTGGCCGCCGTGGAGACCATCAAGCTCGAACTGGCCGAGCGCCTCAAGCAGTTGCTGGCCGACGGCAAGCTGGTGGAGGCGCAGCGCCTGGAGCAGCGCACGCGCTTCGACCTGGAGATGCTCAGCGAAGTAGGGCACTGCAAGGGCATCGAGAACTACACGCGCCACCTGTCGGGCGCCGCGCCGGGCGATCCACCCAGCACGCTGACCGACTACATGCCCAAGGACGCGCTGATGTTCCTGGACGAGAGCCACCAGATGATCGGCCAGCTCAATGCCATGTACAGCGGCGACCGCTCGCGCAAGACCACGCTGGTCGAATACGGCTTTCGCCTGCCGTCGGCGCTGGACAACCGCCCGCTCAAGTTCGAGGAGTTCGAGCAGCGCATGCGGCAGGTGATCTTTGTCACCGCCACGCCGGCAGACTACGAGCGCACCCATTCCGGCCAGATCGTCGACCAGGTGGTGCGGCCCACCGGCCTGGTGGACCCCGAAGTGGAGGTGCGGCCCGCCACCCATCAGGTGGATGATGTGCTGCAGGAAATACGCATTCGTGTGGAAAAGCACGAACGTGTACTCATTACCACGCTGACCAAGCGCATGGCGGAGCAGCTCACCGACTACCTGACGGACAACGGCGTGAAGGTCCGCTACCTGCACAGCGACGTGGACACGGTCGAGCGCGTGGAGATCATCCGCGACCTGCGCCTGGGCGCGTTTGACGTGCTGGTGGGGATCAACCTGCTGCGCGAGGGGCTCGACATTCCCGAGGTGTCCCTCGTGGCCATCCTGGATGCCGACAAGGAGGGCTTCCTGCGGGCCGAGCGCAGCCTCATCCAGACCATTGGCCGCGCGGCGCGGAATCTGAACGGGCGGGCCATCCTGTATGCCGACCGCATCACCGATTCCATGAAAAAAGCCATGGGCGAGACGGAACGCCGCCGCATCAAACAGATCGCACACAACGAGGCCCACGGAATCACTCCGCGCAGCATTGTCAAGCGGGTAAGAGACCTGATTGACGGCGTCTACAGCGAGAAAGCCGGCAAGGACGCCGAGCGGCTGGAGCAGGAAGCCATGCAGCGCGCCAAGGTGGAGGACATGTCCGAAAAGGATGTGGCGCGCGAAATCAAGCGGCTCGAAAAGCTCATGCTCGAGCATGCGCGCAACCTGGAATTCGAGCAGGCTGCCCGGGTGCGCGACCAGCTCACGCGTCTCAAGGACCAGGCATTTGGCGCGCATGGCAGCGATTCGGTGGCCTTGTGAGGGCATGTCGAAGGCCGGGTGAATACACCACAGGTCAAATGACGACCGATTGGTTTTTTAACCCGACAAATTCGATAGGGATTTGTGTTATACTTGCACAAAATACTCAAGAAAAAAGCCCAGCGATGAAGGGCTCCGTGCCAGGCAACTGTGCGGAGTAAGGGGCGGAGACGGTGCCTTGCTGGCCATCAGCCAGCGAAGGCGGTTTCTACAACGAACAAGCCTTAGCACAAGGAGCTTGCGATGCGTCTCACAACCAAAGGCCGGTTTGCGGTCACCGCCATGATTGACCTGGCCCTGCGCCAGAACAATGGTCCCGTCACGCTGGCCGCGATCAGCCAGCGCCAGCAGATTTCGCTGTCGTACCTGGAGCAGCTTTTTGGCAAACTGCGCCGCCACGAACTGGTCGAGTCTACCCGTGGTCCTGGCGGCGGCTACACGTTGGCCCGCAAGGCAGGCGATATCACGGTGGCGGACATCATCGTTTCGGTGGACGAACCCATTGATGCCACGCAATGCGGCGGCAAGGAAAACTGCCTGGGCGAAGCGGGCCGCTGCATGACGCACGAGCTGTGGGCATCGCTCAACCAGCGCATGGTGGAGTTCCTCGATTCCGTCACGCTGCAAAAGCTGGTGGATGAACAGCTGGCCAAGGGCGTGCAGATCGAAGACAAGCCGGTGGTGCGCCGGGCGATTTCGACGACCCCGGTGGTCAAGCCCATCCGCGTCAACGCGCCCAATTCGGTGTTCGCACTGGGCAACGTCTTCGCGAAATCCTGATACCCGGGGCTCCGCTGCCGGCCCTGGGGTCGGCAGCGCCCTGAACGAGTTTTCAAGCATCGTTTCGTTTCTTATTTTCAGCTTGCCAGCCAGCAACTATCACTGAGCCAGCCATGGACATGACCCCGCACTTCCCCATCTATCTCGACTACGGCGCCACGACCCCGGTGGACCCCCGCGTGGTGGACGCCATGATTCCCTGGTTGCGCGAGCACTTCGGCAACCCGGCATCGCGCAGCCACGCCTGGGGCTGGGAGGCGGAGGAAGCTGTCGAGAAGGCGCGCGTGCAGGTGGCGGATCTGATTGGTGCGGATCCGCGTGAAATCGTCTGGACCAGCGGCGCCACGGAGTCCATCAACCTGGCCTTGAAGGGCGCCGCGCAGTTCTACAAGGGCAAGGGCAAGCACCTCATCACGCTCAAGACCGAGCACAAGGCCGTGCTGGACACCATGCGCGAGCTGGAGCGCCAGGGCTTCGAGGCCACCTACCTGGACGTCCAGGAAGACGGCCTGGTCAATATGGACGCCCTGAAGGCCGCCATCCGCCCCGACACCGTGCTGATCAGCATCCTGTTCGTGAACAACGAGATCGGGGTGATCCAGGACATTCCCGCCATTGGCGCGCTGTGCCGGGAAAAGGGCATCCTGCTGCACGTGGATGCCGCGCAGGCCACGGGCCGCGTCGAGATCGACATGAACACGCTGCCCATCGACCTGATGAGCATGACCGCGCACAAGACCTACGGCCCCAAGGGCGTGGGCGCGCTGTATGTGCGCCGCAAGCCCCGCGTTCGGCTGGAAGCGCAGATGCACGGCGGCGGCCACGAGCGCGGCATGCGCTCGGGCACCTTGCCCACGCACCAGATCGTGGGCATGGGCGAGGCCTTCCGCATCGCCAAGGAAGAAATGGCCGAGTCCAACGCCAAGGCGCACGCGCTGCAGCAGCGTCTGCTCGATGGCCTGAAGGACATCGAGCAGGTGTTCATCAACGGCAGCATGGAGCGCCGCGTGCCGCAGAACCTGAACATGAGCTTCAACTTCGTGGAAGGTGAATCGCTCATCATGGGCATCAAGGGCCTGGCCGTGTCGTCGGGTTCGGCCTGCACGTCCGCCAGCCTGGAGCCCAGCTATGTGCTGCGCGCCCTGGGCCGCAGCGACGAACTGGCGCACAGCAGCCTGCGCATGACCATTGGCCGCTTCACGACCGAGGAAGAGATCGACTACGCGATCTCCACCATCCGCGAGAACGTGGCCCGCCTGCGTGAGCTGAGCCCGCTGTGGGAGATGTACCAGGACGGCATCGACATCAGCACCATCCAGTGGGCTGCGCACTGAATCCCGGAATTTCGAAGAATTGAAGAGGTACACATCATGGCTTACTCAGACAAAGTGGTTGACCATTACGAAAACCCCCGCAACGTGGGTTCGTTCGACAAGGGCGACGATTCGGTGGGCACCGGCATGGTGGGTGCGCCTGCCTGCGGCGACGTGATGAAGCTGCAGATCAAGGTGAACCCCGAAACCGGCGTGATCGAGGATGCGCGTTTCAAGACCTACGGTTGCGGCTCCGCCATTGCCTCCTCGTCGCTGGTGACCGAATGGGTCAAGGGCAAGACGCTGGATGAAGCAGCGGCGCTGAAAAACAGCGAGATCGCCGAGGAGCTGGCCCTGCCGCCCGTCAAGATCCACTGCTCCATCCTGGCGGAAGACGCCATCAAGGCCGCCGTGCTCGACTACAAGACCAAGCACGCGGCAGCCGCCACCGCTGCTTGAGTGAGAGATATGGCCATTACGCTGACAGAAGCCGCTGCCCGGCACGTCAACCGCTATCTTGCCCGGCGCGGCAAGGGGCTGGGGGTGCGCCTGGGTGTCAAGACGACCGGCTGTTCGGGGCTTGCCTACAAGCTGGAGTATGTGGACGATTCCGAGCCCGAAGACATCGTGTTTGAAAACCACGGCGTCAAGGTGCTGATCGATCCCAAGAGCCTGGCCTATATCGACGGTACCGAACTCGACTTCGTGCGCGAAGGCCTCAATGAAGGCTTCAAGTTCAACAACCCCAACGAGCGGGACCGCTGCGGTTGCGGAGAGAGCTTCCGCGTTTGAGCGCCTGCCGACGCTTTTTTCGTGAAACCGCCAACGCGCTCTCCGTGCTGGCGGTTTTTTGTTGACCCGCACCTCGCGACCTGTGCATGAACCTGCAATCCGACGACTTTGAACTGTTTGGCCTCGAGCGCCGTTTCGCGCAGGACCGTGGCGCCATCGATGCGCGCTGGAAAGAGCTGCAGCGCGAAGCACATCCCGACAAGTTCGCGGCGCAGGGCGCGGCCGCGCAGCGCGTGGCCATGCAATGGTCGGTGCGCATCAACGAGGCCTACCAGCGCCTGAAGGATCCCCAGCGCCGCGCCGCCTACCTGTGCGAGCTGCACGGGGCCCCGATCCGCGCCGAGGACAACACGGCCATGCCGGCGGCGTTCCTCATGCAGCAGATGGAGTGGCGCGAGGCGCTGGAAGATGCCCGCGCCGAGAGCGAACTCGATGCGCTCGAGGATGGCGTCGCCCAGGCCCGCCGTGCCGCGCTGGCGCAGTGCGAGCAACTCATCGACCAGCAGCAGGACTACGCGGGTGCCGCCCGGCAGGTCAGAGCCCTCATGTTCATTGCGCGATTTGCGGACGACATTGAACGCCGCCGAGAGCAACTGGGACAATAGAGCGGTTTTGCTTTCCCCCTGGGGCCCCGTTCGTATGGCGGCGGACTCCACCACGTTGAGACCCGAAATTTCATGGCGCTTCTGCAGATTTCCGAACCCGGCCAATCCCCCGATCCGCACCAGCGGCGCATTGCCGTCGGCATTGACCTGGGCACCACCCACTCCCTGGTCGCCGCCGTGCGCAATGGCGTGTCCGAATGCCTGCCCGATGCGCAGGGCAGGGTGCTGTTGCCCTCGGTCGTGCGGTACCTGGAAAAGGGTGGACGCCAGATCGGATACGACGCCGTGGCCGCGCAGGCCCAGGATGCGCGCAACACCATCGCCTCGGCCAAGCGCTTCATGGGGCGGGGCCTGAAAGACGTGGCGCAGGCGGGCAAGCTGCCCTACGACTTTGTTCCCGCCAGCGAGGCGGGGGAGCAGGGCATGGTCAGCCTCGCGACGGTGGACGGCAACAAGTCGCCCGTCGAGGTCAGTGCCGAAATCCTGGCGACGCTGCGGTACCGGGCCGAGGACACCTTCAATGACGACCTCTACGGTGCCGTCATCACCGTGCCCGCCTACTTCGACGACGCCCAGCGGCAGGCCACCAAGGATGCGGCCAAGCTGGCGGGCATCCACCTGCTGCGCCTCATCAACGAGCCGACGGCCGCAGCCATTGCCTACGGCCTGGACAATGCGAGCGAGGGGGTCTACGCGGTGTACGACCTGGGCGGCGGCACCTTCGACATCTCCATCCTGCGCCTGACGCAGGGCGTGTTCGAGGTCATCGCCACGGGCGGCGATTCCGCGCTGGGCGGCGACGACTACGATGCGGCCCTGGCGGACTGGGTGCTGCAGCAACTGGGCCTTCAGGCCGTCACCCCGGCGGACAAGTCGGCGGTGCGCATGGCGGCACGCGCCTGCAAGGAAGCCTTGACTGCTATAGATTCAGTAGCTTTCAGCGCACATCTATCAAACGGTGGCGTGCATTTCGATGTCAAGAAATCGGACTTCGAGGCCATCACGGCCGAACTGACCGCGCGCTCCATGGCGGCGGTGCGCCGCGCGCTGCGGGACGCCCATCTGGGGCGTGACGAGGTGAAGGGCGTGGTGATGGTGGGCGGCTCCACCCGCCTGCCGCAGGTGCGGCAGGCGGTGGCCGCCTTCTTTGGCAAGGAACCGCTGACCAACCTCAACCCCGACGAAGTCGTTGCGCTGGGTGCCGCCATCCAGGCCAACCAGCTGGCGGGCAACAACACGGCGGGCGACCTGCTGCTGCTGGACGTGATCCCGCTGTCGCTGGGCATCGAAACCATGGGAGGCCTCGTGGAGCGCATCGTCGCGCGCAACGAGACCATTCCCACCGCCAAGGCGCAGGACTTCACCACCTACAAGGATGGCCAGACAGCGCTGGCGGTGCATGTGGTGCAGGGCGAGCGCGACCTGGTGCAGGACTGCCGCAGCCTCGCGCGCTTCGAGCTGCGCGGCATTCCGCCCATGGCCGCGGGCGCGGCGCGCATCCGCGTGACCTTCACCGTCGATGCCGACGGCCTGCTGAGCGTGAGCGCCAGGGAGCAGGGCAGTGGCGTGGAGGCACGCATCGACGTGAAGCCCTCCTATGGCCTGTCGGACGACCAGATTGCGCGCATGCTGCAGGACGGCTTTGCCACGGCTGCCCAGGACATGAAGGCCCGCGCGGTGGTCGAGGCCCGCGTGGACGCGGACCGCATGCTGATCGCCACCCAGAGTGCCCTCGATGCCGATGGCGATGTCCTCTCCACCCGGGAGCGCGCCGAGATCGATGCGCTGATGGTGGCATTGCGCCACCAGCGGGATGCGCAGGATGCCGCCGTCATCGAAGCCGCCACCGATGCACTGGCCAAGGGCACGGAAGCCTTCGCCGCGCAGCGCATGAACCGTGGCATCCAGCAGGCGCTGGCTGGCAAGAACGTGCAGACCTTGTAAGCCCCGGACAAGAAGCAATAAGAGCCCACACCCCATGCCCGTCATCAAGATCCTTCCCCATCCCGAATACTGTCCCCAGGGGGCCGAAATCACCGCGCCCGCCGGCACGTCGATCTGCGAAGCCCTGCTCGACAACCACATCAACATCGAGCACGCCTGCGACATGAGCTGTGCCTGCACCACCTGCCACGTCATCGTGCGCCAGGGGCTGAACTCGCTCAACGAGGCCGAGGAAGAGGAAGAAGACCTGCTCGACCGCGCCTGGGGCCTGGAGCCACAATCGCGCCTGTCGTGCCAGGCCATCCTGGCGCAAACCGATCTGACCGTGGAAATTCCCAAGTACACGATCAACCATGCCAAGGAGAACCACTAGATGAGCGCAGCGCCGGGCCGCCCCAGGCAAGCTGGCGCCCCCTTGGGGGGCAGCGAGGACACGAAGTGCCGAGCGTGGGGGCGCGTATGACCCGCCAGATCGTTCTCGACACCGAAACCACCGGCCTTTCGGCCGACAGCGGGGACCGCATCATTGAACTGGGCTGCGTGGAGCTGCTCAACCGCAAGCTCACCGGCAACAACCTGCACCTGTACTTCAATCCGGGCCGCGACAGCCATGAAGATGCGCTGAAGGTGCACGGCATCAGCAACGAGTTCCTGAAGGACAAGCCCAGGTTCGCCGAGGTGGCGGACGAGATCCTGCAGTACCTGCAGGGGGCCGAGATCATCATCCACAACGCGGCGTTCGACGTGGGCTTCCTGAACAAGGAGCTGGAACTGACGGGACGCCCGGGCTTTCGCACGTACGTGGAGAGCGTGACCGACACGCTCGCCATGGCCAAGGAGATGTACCCGGGCAAGCGCAATTCGCTCGATGCCCTGTGCGACCGGCTGGGCGTGGACAACTCCGGCCGCACCCTGCACGGGGCGTTGCTGGACGCCGAGCTGCTGGCCGATGTCTACATCAACCTGACCCGTGGCCAGGATGCCCTGCTCATCGCCGATGATGCGCAGGAAGGCAGCGACGGCCTGAAGGTGGCCGCCATCGACCTGCGGCTGCTGAGCCTGCCCGTGCTGCGCGCCAGCGAGCAGGAGCAGACGGCCCATGCCGAAGTGCTGGCGCAGATCGACAAGGCCAGCGGAGGCAAAACAATTTGGAGAACTGTCCAGGCAGCTTGAAAAGCTGTGCCATAATAGAAGGCTGTCACAGCGACACGGGTGATTAGCTCAGCGGTAGAGCACTGCCTTCACACGGCAGGGGTCACATGTTCGATCCATGTATCACCCACCAA